>JBGUKW010000068.1:0-4096 GCA_045114665.1 Candidatus Xenobia bacterium
AGTTTTGATTTAGCTAAACTCTGTGATAAGGTTTTTAATATATTATTAGATGTCTCTACTCCAAACATAACTCCTGTAAAAAGTAATAATATACTTGATGAAGCTGAATCAAATTCTTCATTTATAGAATTAGTATCTTCAAATAATTGAGGCCAACCATATATATAAGCAAGTTTTTGAGCTATAATTATTATATGTCCAAAATATTGAGCTAAATCTGCTGGAATTGTTCCAATTAATGCAAGTCCACCTGGAATACCAGCAACAAAAGAAGCACCACTTGTCAACCAAGTTTCATTAGATATGCAACTATTAGCTATTTTATTTATTATACATGAATCAATTCCAGCTATTTGAGGAGTAGTTAATATAGCATTATTTATTTGTTCTTCTGAACAATATTTTTTCAATTCTTTTCTCAAAAAATTTTCTCTATCAACTTTCATTCCAGGTACCTTAACAACAGTTTTAACAATTTTTTCAACATCAATGTTCTTAACTAAATCCATATTCTTAATCTCCTTTTTATTTAAAATTTTGTAGAGTATATAAACTCTCTATTAAGCACTTTAAATGGGATAAGCAAAAAATAAATAAGGCGTATATGTAAATTTGAAATCATCTCTTAGATACTACTTTAAACAATAACAATCTAATCAACAAATAATTTACAACTACGCCCTATTTATTATAAAACACTATACAAATTATATACTAAACTATATAAACAATAAACTAAAAAACAACACTACACTCAAATATATAAAATTCTAAATTCTTCCAAAATTATAATCATCTACACATGATTTGATCATTTCAAGATGTTGTAAAGGCAAAGGATTAAATACAAGAATATTTTTAACACTATTCAATTTATGAGAAACCCAAAATTTTCTCAAAGCATTAATAATATCAGAAAAAACAAATTCATAATTGGATGGCAAATTAGAAGCTACTATTGATGGAACATTTTCATATTCTTCACAAGATAACTTAATATTGTGTTGTTTCAATGGCTGTAAATATTTCTTCATTTGTTTCTTGATTTGATTTCTAATAAAACCAGCAAACATAATCCTTATCTCCTCTCAAAATTTTTCAAACAACTTTGTTCTTTGATTTGTTGTGTGTATATTACCACACTTTTTAAATTTTGTCAATAGGTAAATTAAAATTTTTTATAAAAAATTAGAATTTTTATTTTTCTTTTCAAATTTTATCTTAATTAAACTAAAATTACAAATATTTTATTAATACTTTATTTACAATAATTGATAAAAATTCTTCTCAATTTTGTAAATAAAATAGAAATTATTAAACTATCTATTACCAATAAACATGTTTCATCCAGCAAATATTTATGGCATGTTAATAAACTTTTATAAAATATACTATATAAAAAAGTAGGAATTTCAAAATTTACACAAAAATAAAACAAATATGAATAACATACTTAGAGTAATAAAAGACAAAAAAATACCTGCTACTGAAAATATGGCAATAGATGAAGTTCTTTTGAATTCCTGTATAAAATACAATACTTCTACATTGCGTTTTTATTATTGGGAAAATCCAACTCTTTCACTTGGGAGAAATCAAAAACTAAGTGATATAAATCTAAAAGAACTTGAAAAGAACAATTTTGACATTGTCAGAAGACCAACAGGAGGCAATGCTGTTTTTCACGATGACGAAATAACATATTCAGCAACTTTTAAAATTCCACAGGGAAAATTTGGAAGTATTGTAGAAAGTTGCCGTTTGATTCATCTTGCAATGGCAAAAGCATTAAACAAAATGGGAATTATAACATACCTATCCCCTTCTATGCAGTTATCACACAAAAATCCAAAAGCGAGTGATCCTGTATGTTTTGCACACGCTTCTGATACAGAGTTAATATATGACGGAATTAAATTAATAGGTTCTGCACAAATGAGAAAAAGTGGCTATTTAATGCAACATGGAAGTATTCCATTTTCAATAGACAAAAAAAAATTGTTGAGTCTATTTTCAAAAACGGATTGCACAGAAGATGATAAATTTTCTTTGGGTCTTCCAATAAGAGATAAACAAGAAGTTTTTATGGAACTTTTTGCCAAATCATTGGCCAATAATTTGGGTTTAACAGAACAAATTGGTGATTATACAAACGAGGAAAAAGAAGCAATAAAAGAGCTAATAAAAAATAAATATATGACCAAAGAATGGATGGAAAAAAGGTAAATTATATAGTTATGGCAATTTTCAAAAATGCTAAAAGTTTTAGTATCTTTGAAAATTGCCATATTTTTTAGTTTTCTACTTTTGCAGTTATTGTATTGATTCCCTTGATTATATTGATTACTTTGTGGATTAGGTATCGTAAATGGTGTTTGATACTGTGAAGGATTATTTTGGTTATATTGATTATTTTGATTTACAAATGAAGTTTGATTTTGTGAAGAAATTTCATCACCGCAATAAGTACATACTGAAAAATTTTCGTTGGATTCATAACCGCAAACTTTACATATCATTTTTTTCCTTTCCTATCCTATAAATTCTATGTTTATGTATCTTTTATAAAATTTACAAAAATCCTTATTATCTTTTATGTCTCTACTTAGATTTTGTTTAATTATATGTATTTTCGATAAAATTTCTAAAAACTCTTTGTTTGTTTTCATTATTTATTTTTATCAAAAGGAAAAATATAAGTGTGTGCAGAAACTTCTGTAAATAAAAAATGTAATTTAGTTTTCTGTCCAGAAAACTATTTCGACAAATACAGAAAAAATTACACACACTCGAAAATATTTTATTTTATCAAACAATAAATTATATTTTATCAAAAAAATCAGGTGAAGTAAAAATGCCAATGTTTGAATTTAAATGTAAAAATTGTGGAAATGAATTTGAAAAACTCGTCAGAAATTCAAAATCTGATACATCTTGTCCAAAATGCAAAAGTGCAGACACCGAAAAACAATTTTCTTCATTTGCAGTAAGTGGATTTTCTTCAGGTGGTCATTCACATTCTGGTGGTTGTTCTTGTGGTAGCTGTGGCGGTGGAAATTGTTCTTCCTGTGGTCATTAAAAACTTCTAAAAAAGGTCTGTGAAAAAAAAAATTTCACAGACCTTTTTTTAACGAATTAAATCAGCAAAATCAAGACAAACTGGCTTATTAGTTTCAATTCTAATTCCCCATTTTCTAAAATTCTTTTCATCAATTACAAAATCTCCAAATGAATAAGTTGATGAAAGTTGATGTGAAAGTAATTTCATAAATTTGACAAACATACTGCTGTAATAAAAGAGCTTATTTTTTCAGACATTTTTTTATACCTTACCTAAATAAATATTTTTTTCAAAAATTTTACTTCATTCCCAATCTATTCATCTCTTCTCTTGCTCTATAACTTACATATCTTACATTTACAAATTTCTTTCTCATCAATTTTTTATAAGCCAAATGTAATTTTACAAATATACTTGTATTTTTCTTTAAAATCACCCTATACTTACTTGGAACAAATAAATTTCCACAAAATTCACAAATATAATAACTATTATATTTTTTCTTTGCAGAAATATAAGAAATAAGATTCAATATGCTAATTACAATAAATAACAATGTAATTACAATCAATTCAATTTTTACAACTAAATCTGCTAATTCCAATTTATCAAATAGATATATGACAAATGGTATTCGAGTAAAAACAGGTAATACCAAAAAACAAAAAATATACAAAAATATAAAAACAAATATATTTGATCTATAATGATAATATTTATTTTGTATCAACAAAATATTATACTTGGAATTTAGTCGAATTCTTTTTTTCCATAATTCAGTGTAATAATTTCTGTTTTCATTATATTTCTTCTGCTCAAAAATTACATGTAATATTGAAGAAATTTTATGTATTTTTTCTGAATTACATCCTGTACAGCGTATCGTTTTCACTCTGTAATAATATCCTTATTATTTTTTATGTTTTACATAATTTAGTTTTTTACAACACACTTTTTAATAATTCGATTGAATTTTCTTCATTTGGATCATTTGTTCCAAGGATTCCACCAAATGCACGAGTTAAAAGATTTTTT
>JBGUKW010000069.1:0-10072 GCA_045114665.1 Candidatus Xenobia bacterium
AACTATACTTTTTGGTAAAGTTATCTGTGATTTTGCTCTAAGTTCAGTTATCATAAATCCTCCTATTTTTAGAAATTCCTACTTTCAGACTTATTGTAAATTATTTCAATAAATTTGTCAATAACAACAAAATCCCTCTTGCGGATCGTTTCTGCAAGAGGGATTTATTTTTATGCTTTATTTTTCTACTGGTTTGCCCAAAAAAATATTTATATATTATTTAAATTTTTCCAAAAATTCACTCGGAGATAAACAATTTACAAGACTTAATCTAAAATCTTTTTTATCTCTTGTTATAATAAAATCAACTTTAACTAAGTAAGCACATTCAACTTGCAAACAATCTTCAAAATCTTTAAAATCTTCGTTTTGTAAAGCTAATTTTATTTTCTCAAGATCAATAGACTCAACTTGCAAAAATTCAATTAAATTCAATAAAATATCTCGACAATCCTTATTAGAATAATGTTTTCTCAATAAATAAAATAAATTTGTTATTGTATGCCCAGCAATATAACCTTCTATTTTACGATCAGCACATAATTTTAAAATTTTATCAGAATCTTCAAAAAAAGGTTCTCTACCTATTAAAGAATCCATTATAACATTTGTATCAATTAATATTTTCATACTCTTCATTTATAATCTCCGTTAATTCTTTTTTATAATCAATATCAACACTGCCTTTTTTACGATATTTTTGCAAATTTTGATAAGCCTTTTGAGAATTAGTCAACAATACATTTTCAGTCAAAAGATTTTGAAGAAAATTTACAATATTTCCCATCTGCTCTTCTGGCATAATCTCAATTAATTTAATAGCCTGATTTTTTAAAATAGTCATTATTATTAAACCTCTAAAATTTATATTTTATTTTCTTTTATTATATAAAAAAACATCCGTAAAATCAAGAAAATAAAAAAATATTCCGTCTTTTTGTCAACAAAAAAAACTCTTGCAGAAATAATCCACAAGAGCTTTTTTTTACTCACTCTACAATCTAATCAAAATCATAAAGATATGGCTTGTCTTTCTTTTCCTGCAATGCCTGATATACCCTCTCAGCTGTGAATGGCCATTCTTGCATCCAAATTCCAACAGCTTTATAAATAGCTATACCAATAACCGCAGCAGCTCCATTTGTACTGATTTCAGAGACAGATTTTCCGCCATAAGGACCTAAATGCTCATCTACACCTATAAGCTCGCATTTAAAATCTTTTGGAAGATCTCTGAACATAGGCACTTTATAATCTGCAAAATTTGGATTATGGCATTTGCCAGTCTTTGGATCAAAAGTCATAACTTCCATTACAGAATGTCCGATTGATTTTACAACTCCTCCATAAACTTGACCAAGTGCCAATTCAGGATTAATAGGTGTTCCACATTCTTGGATTCCATAATATTTATCGACAGTTACTTCACCTGTTCTCGTGTCAACACTTACCTCTGCAAAATGGGCTCCATAAGGAATAGGAGCTTCTTCTGTTGTGAAATGTCCTCTTGAAATAATTTGTCCAACACCATTTCCTGATTGTGTCCTATATGCTATCTGTGCATAAGTCAAAGAAGCTTCTTTGTCATCTTTCTTTCTAATTATTCCCGGATATTCCATAACCAAATTTTCTACATCTGTTTCTAAAAACTGTGCAGAAATCTCAAGAAGTTTTTTCTTCATATCCTCAGCAGCTTTATATGCTGCCATTCCGCTAAAATATGTACCAGATGAAGCATAAGCACCGACATCAAAAGGTGTAACATCAGTATCTGATGATAAAATTGAGAAATTCTCTATATCAGTGCAGAGCATTTCTGAAGCTACTTTTACAGCAAGAGTATCAAGACCTGTTCCCAAATCTGTTCCACCCATTAAAATCATAAAAGTGCCGTCATTCATCATTTTTATTTCAGCATTTGCAGAATCTATACCTGGGAGACCAGAACCTTGTTGAATTATTGCAACTCCCCTACCCTTTTTAATATAAGGATTCTCAGAAGGAACAATAGGCTTATCCCAACCAATTAATTCGGCTCCTCTATCAAGACATTCTTTTAATCCACAAGAACTAATCCTCTGAGCGATACCTTCTTGACCTTCACCAAGTGATTTTAATATCTCAAGGAAATCGCCCTTTTTGACCATATTTTGTCTCAAAAATTCAAGTTGATCAATTCCAAGTTTTTCTGCAAGTTCTGCCAAAGCCATTTGAACGGCAAAACTTCCCTGTGGAGCTCCATATCCCTGATATGCTCCAGAAATTATGTTATTTGTATAATATGTACTTACATCATAGTGCATATTTTCACATTTCAAAAGTGGCAAACTTTTTGAACAGGCATTCATTGGAACTGTCAAACAGTGGTTACCATAAGGTCCAGTATCTGAAATTTCTCTCAAATCTATAGCAGTAAGTTTTCCGTCTTTGGTTGCTCCTGCTTTAATTCTAAAGAACATTGTATGACGAACTCTTGCATTTAAGAATTCTTCTTCTCTTGTCATCTCATAATATGCAGGCATACCTGTCTGCCAAACAACCCATGCGACAATATCCTCTTGAACAAGGTCTTGCTTTGCTCCATAAGCTCCGCCAACTCTTTCTTTAATAACATGGATTTTATTTTCTTTAACACTAAGAAGATTTGAAAGAATTCTTCTCAAATGCCAAGGAACCTGAGTTGAAGCTCTTAAAACAAGTCGTCCACCTTCCATATAACCAAAGCAACGATGTGTTTCCATTGGTGTACAGTGAACTCTTGTTGTTCCATAATCTCTTTCAACAATGACATCTGCTTCTTCAAATCCTTTTTTGACATCACCTATTCCACCGTCATTGTGTGCAGCTCTGTTTGTCTTTGG
This sequence comes from Candidatus Xenobia bacterium, assembly GCA_045114665.1. Taxonomy (GTDB): domain Bacteria; phylum Vulcanimicrobiota; class CADAWZ01; order CADAWZ01; family CADAWZ01; genus CADAWZ01. Next base: position 2,862 of record JBGUKW010000069.1, read on the forward strand.
GTCTTGACCAATAGGAAGAGGATCAACAGAAATATCTCTATCTTGAATCAAAACTTCGGATTTTTTAGATTCAAAAGGATCGAATATTGCAGGTAAAATCTCATATTCTACCTTAATTAAATTTACAGCTTTTTCTGCTATTTCTGCAGTTGTAGCAGCAACTATTGCAACTCTATCTCCCAAATAACGAAGTGTTCTGTCTAAAAGTCTAAAATCATAAGGAGAAGGCTCTGGAAAACCCTGACCAGCCGTATTATATGGACGGTCTGGAACATCTTTATATGTTGCAATATATTCGACTCCTTCGAGTTCTTCCGCTTTTGATGTATCTATACTCTTAATAAAAGCATGTGCATAAGGACTTTTCTTTACTTTTATTATAAGTGCATCTGAAGTTACCATATCACCAACATAAGCAGGATCTGCTTTTACAAGTTTTGGACCATCAACTTTTTTGGCTGGTTTTCCTACAGCTCTAAGATCATCTCTAAAAGTCTTGTGATCATCAAATGATTCTTTTTTTAGAATATTCAATACATTTAAATATTGTTTATATCCTGTACAACGGCACATATTACCTGAAAGATAATCTTTCATATCATCTTCTGTTGGGTCTTCTATGTTATCATACAATTCTTTTACAGCTAACATCATACCAGGTGTGCAGTGTCCACATTGAACAACTCCTGCTTCAAGAAATGCTTTCTGAATTGGGTGCAATTCATTACCTTTCGCAAAACCTTCTGTTGTAAAAATCTCGTCATTATCATCTAATTGACCAAGTCTAACTTGGCAAGAGTTAACCTTAACACCATTTAAAATAACACTACAAGCACCACAATACCCAGTGCCATCACAATCTGTTCTTATAGATAAAAGATGATTTTTTTGTAAGACCTTTGCAAGAGGAAGCATTGGGTCTCCAGTCAAAGTTTTCTTTTTTCCATTGAGTGTAACTTTTATTTTCATTCTACTGAATCCCCCTTTACTGCAGATGTCAAAATATCTTCAAGAAAAGCCGAAACAAGAGATTTTCTAAAATCGCCACTTCCACGAAAATCATTTCTTGCAGGGGGCATTTCATTTAATTTTTCCGATATTATTTTGCGTAAATCAGTATCCGTGTAATCTTTACCTTCAAGAAGTTTTTCCAATTCATAAAGACGCATTGATTTTTCATAAAGACCACCAACAGCAATTCTTATATTTTTCATTGCAACGCCTTCAGGTCTAAACAAAACAGCTAATTTTATAATAGGTAAATCATTAGAACTTCTTGCATATCTTTTGCTTTTGAAAAAGAATGGTTCATGATCTTCCTTTAAAACAAGTTGTTTTATAAGCATTGTTTTTGAAGGAGGATTCTCATAATATTCCTCTATAGGGTCTAAATGCTCTCCATCAGGTGCTTCATATAAAATCTCTGCATCGAGAACAAGAAAAAGAGGAATAAAATCACTTCTTGTATATCTTGAAGCTATAATTCCTCCTACTGTAGCCATATTTCTTATATTTTTAGAAACGATATGACATGATTTTACAATCTCACCCAATGGCAAATTATCTGACAAAATAGGATTTTTTGTCATCTCTGTCATTGTAACCATAGAATCTATGTATATATAACCATTTTTTCTTTCAATATTCTTCAAACCCAATTTTTTTAAACAAATCAAATTCTTGGAACCAGCATTTTTTGTCCAAGAATTGAGCGTAGTTCCACCACCGAGAAAAAATGTCTTTTTATTTTCATCTTTAATTTTAACTGCTTTTTGTATTGTATCAGGAATAAAAAATTCAGAACTCATTTATATCCTCCTTCCCTATTTTACAAAAAAACACTATATTTTATCTTTTTTATAAGTCAATGTTTTACCTTTTTAATTAAAGAAAAATTATATTCTCTTTGCTAATAAGTATAAGCAATATTAATTTATGTCTATACCTTCTTTTTTAGAATGTTCTGCTAATTCTTTATGAAGAGTTTTAGGAATTTTTAATGTAAACTTAGACATATTCTCTCACAAAAAAACTACTATTTTTAGTTTTTAACATTCTGTGAATAATAAGTTTTATCCTTTGAAGTTTTCGGTAAAAGAAGGAAATACGAAAAACAAAAAAAACGAGCTATAAAAAAATAACTCGTTTAAAAATTGTCAAATATATTATTTAAAGATTTATCCATAAAGCTGGTCGCACAACAAAGTAAATACTGCTAACATTGAAGAGGGAAATACTGCCGAAATAGTCGGCATAATAGACATAATAATTATAATTAAGACTATGAGAGCGAAGCCACCAAAAACAATAACCATCACTATTTACATTAGCATCTTTTTTTTCAGCATATTCAGTAGGCTTACATTTTCTTTTATCATTATCAAAATATTCTTCTGCTTCAGCTTTACTCAACAAAAACACCCTATAAGTATCATTATCAAAATTATAATAATCGCTGCCATCAGCATTAAAAACAATACCTACAGGCTTTATCTTATCCCTTTCGAGTTTATCAAAAGCATTATAGTAAAAATCACCATTTAACCACCTACGAATTTCACTATCTGCCCAAACATTTGAATTTTCATCAAAACGCTTTACATCAAGACCATAACGAGATAATAACAATACTCGATTATTTACTGTATCTATATCCAATATCTGCCATTCTATTGGCTGAGACTCCCATTCTTCAACATCAACATTATCACCACCTGTCTGAGGTGGTTTCTGACGATAATGTCCAAATAGTATATAATCACCTTTACCAGAATTTTCAACCGTAAATGTAGCACTATTTGCACCTTTAAGGGATACTGTTACTGTTGTACTGCCTTTAGCCAATGCAGTAACTTTGCCATTTTCTACTTTTGCAACTGATTCATCCTCTACATAATATTAAAGCCCGTCTGTTACAGGATTACCATCAAGGCTAACAGTTATATCTTCACTGCCACCTACTATAAGAGATAGCTCACTCTTTGATACTTCAAGAGTTGGTGTTTGAGTTGGCTCAGTCGTTGGTTCTGGATTAGGTGTTTGATTTAGATCAGATGTTGGGCTTGGATCAGGTATTGACTCATTTTGGCGTTCCTGTTCATTGTTATTTGTATTTTGTTGAGCTAATAGATAGTAAAATGCAGAATTATCTGGTGGAGTTGTTTTGCCACCGCTACCACAGGCACTCGTTATTATTGCAAGAAAAAAAAGACAAATTGCCAAAAAAGCAAATTTCTTTTTAATCATAGTATCCCTCCTATTTTTATTCATTACATTATCCTTCATTAAAAGAAGCAATTATAGCAATATTGTAATTTATAATTTCTTCTATGTGCGGAAGTTCTCCAACGACAATAAAATAAAGGAGAACTTCCGCACATGAAATTTTTTAGCCCAATGTTGTTAACAAAAATTTAACAAAAAACAATTTTTTTCAACAAATAATAAACATAAATGAAATAAAAGAGTGTTATAAATAAAGAAAAAAAAAAGAGGTAAAAAAAAATGCTTTCTAATTTTTACAGTATGGCTATAATTGGGCTTGATGCACATGAAATAAGAGTAGAAGTTGATATTTCAAATGGTCTTCCCAAAACAACAGTTGTAGGGCTTCCTGACAAGGCTGTAAATGAATCTAAAGAGAGGATTTATTCTGCATTGAGCAATTCTGGATTTGAATATCCTTGTAAAAAAGTAACTATAAATTTAGCACCTGGTGATCTGAGAAAAGAAGGTTCATTATATGATCTTCCAATAGCTACTGGGATAATAAGTGCAATGGAATATATAGAAATTCAAAAAGACAAAAAATTTTATTTGGCAGGTGAATTATCCCTTGACGGTCTTGTAAGAAAAACAAATGGCATTTTATCTATGGCTTCAAAAATTGCAAAAGTTCCGAATGCCGTTTTTATTTTACCTTATGAAAACAAAGATGAGGCATTGCTTGCAGAAAATATAACTATATATCCAGTAAAAACATTATATGAAGCTGTTGAGGCATTAAAAGGAGAGATTGAACCAATAAAATCAAAGACTGGTAGAGAAATATTTTCTGAAGAATCGACAAAATATGATGTTGACTTTTCAGATGTAAAAGGTCAAAAATTAGCAAAAAGAGCTATAGAAACAGCAGCTTCAGGAAATCACAATCTTTTGATGATTGGTCCTCCTGGTTCAGGAAAAACTATGTTGGCAAGAAGGATTCCAACAATATTGCCTCCTATGACTTATGATGAAGCATTTGAGGTAACAAAAATATATAGTGTAAAAGGATTACTTCCAAAAAATTCATCTATAATAAGAGAACGACCTTTTAGATCGCCTCATCATTCACTTTCTTATGCAGGACTTATAGGAGGCGGTTCTATCCCTGCACCTGGTGAAATAAGTTTTGCCCACAGAGGCGTTTTATTTTTAGACGAACTTCCTGAATTTGAAAGAAATATATTAGAAATGTTAAGACAACCACTTGAAGACGGAAAAGTGCTGATTTCAAGAGTAAAAAATTCAATAATTTTTCCTGCCTCTTTTATGCTGATAGCTGCAATGAATCCCTGTCCCTGTGGCTATTATGGTGATCCAACTAAAAAATGCGAATGTTCCCCATTGAGAATAAAAAAATATATGTCCAAAATATCTGGTCCAATACTCGACAGAATAGACATAAATACAGAAGTAGCACGCCCTGAAAGCAAATATTTTTCATCAACAGAAAAAGAAGAATCTTCAGAAGAGATAAGAAAAAGAGTTGAAGAATGTAGGGAATTGCAAATGTTTAGATTCAAAAAAGAAAAATTTAAATATAATTCAGAAATACCTGCAGGACTTTTGTCAAAAGTATGTAAGACGACTTCACTTGGAGAAAAACTTTTATATAAGACAATGGACAGCTTGGGATTTACTGCAAGAGCCTATGGTAGAATATTGAGGCTTGCAAGAACTTTAGCAGATATGGAAAAGAAAGAAATTATTGATGATAACCACATAGCAGAAGCAATTCAGTATAGAATCCACGATAGAAAATATTTTTAAATAACTTGTTGTGCTAGTTTATTAATATTTTAAAATATGCCTAAGGAAGCCACTATTTAGCAGAAAGTAATGAAAACAAGCACTGTGGATTTTCACAGTGCTTGTCTACTAGCATTCGCATTATTCTTTTTTTCCGCCAAACATCGACATAAATTTTGTTATTACATTTGCCTCTGTTTTCATAATAGCCTTAAATGTAGCTTCTTTAAGCCACATACCACCACATTTTTTACATTTTGCAACAGAAAAATTGTGTAGTTTTACTACTTTTAATTCCTCTGTTTTGCAGTCAGGACACATTCTTATTTTTGCATCTTGTTCTTTTTTATTTTCTTCTTTCAATTCTTTTTCTTTCTTTACTTTTTCTATTCTTTCTCTATCTTTTTCAGCAAAATAGGTGTCTTCTGCTGTAAAACTCGATCTTCTAAAATTTATATCTATATCATTTGGATCATCTGTTGAAATATTATTGATATTCTCTTGAATAGTCTGTTTTATATCTTCATCTTTATTTTTATTTTTATTTACTTTCTTTCTCAACTTCATAAAATCTCCAACCCCCTTTTAAGTTTATTATTTATATAAAAATTTATATTCAAAATATTCAAAAAAAAATAATATTTTATAAAGGAATTTTCAATAAAAAAAAATAAAATTCCTTTGAATAAAAAAACATGTTTAAACAAAATAAAGTAGGTAATTATGCTTTTTGCTAACGAATATAAAGATGAGCTAGATTGTTTCGTAAATTATAACAATAAAGTTAAAAAATATTTAGATATTAGAAACCCCAAAAATATTGATAAATTAGACCAAAGAGTAAAGACTATCCAAGAAAAATTCTCAAATTTAGATACTTATAATATTAGAAGAATATATCCCAATACTAACGATTTTCCAGAAATTATAGAAAACAGAAATTATATATTTTCATTTAAATTTGAAGATTATACATGGCTAAAAATAATAATAAGTGTTATTGTTATCTTTATAGCATATAATATTATAAATACAATAATAAATGATGTAAATTTTGTACCTCTTTATGTTATAACATTTATGATAGTTGCTTCTATATACTTATATCGTGATTGGAAAATTTTGAGAGATGGATTTGAAATAATATCTACAGAAAAACAAAAAAATATAAAAATATATAAAAAATCAAAAATAGTAAAAAAGATAAAAATAAAAAAATATATAAGAGCTATTATAATACCAAATAATAAATCTAAAGATAATTACGAAAGATTTCAATTACATATATACAACTTTAAAACAAAAGAGACGATTAAAATATTTGGATTTCACAATCTATTAACAGCTCTTTATGTAGCCCATAAAATAGATTTAATAATATTAAAAGCGATAAAACAATAAAATTATTTTGCCAAATATTCCTTAAACCAAATTATGACATTTTGCCAAAGATAATTCCAATCTCTATCTGACATAAAATGTCCCTGATTAGCAAACTCTACATAGGCAAGTCTCTCTGAATTTTCTGCATAAAATGGTTTTAGGCATCGGTATAATTCACGATCATCACAAGAAGGTACACTTGTGTCAACTTCTCCATGTTGAATCAATAGAGCCGTTGGGAAAAAATTATCTGCATTATAATGTGGACTTGAATCTTTTCCTTCCCATATTGCACTTCCTGAAATCGGACAAGCCACTTTAAATCTCTTGTCCTGTGATATAACTTTATAAGTTATAAATGCCCCCATAGATATACCAGTTATTCCCAATTTATCTTCAAACATAATACCTCGTCTAAAAAGTTCGTCAGCAACAGTTGTTGCATCATCAGCTGTTCTCTCTATTGCATCAATAAAATTATCATTAAAATTTGGATTATTTGAATGAAATCTTACATCAAAATCATCTGCACGCCTTTCTCCATGTGCATAATTATCTATAGACACAGCCAAAAATCCATTTTCAGCAAGACTTACAACTTCTTTTTGAGAACCCATTTTATTAGAAAGAAGTCCATGGAAAAAAAAGACTGTGCCATTTTTTGCAGATTCTTCAATAGTATTATTAAATAAAAAAACAAGTGGAATTCCTTTTATAATTTCATGCTTAATTTTAACCAAAATATTTTCCCCCTCTTTTCTTTCTTCTAAAGTGAACTACTCGGTAACAAGTTACCGAGCTTCTTGCTTCATAGA
>JBGUKW010000070.1:0-4295 GCA_045114665.1 Candidatus Xenobia bacterium
ATAAAGCTAAAGGTAGAGCAAATCAAAAAACTTCTTTAAGTAAAAACGGAAAACATGTAACTATTTTAGATATACCAGCAACTTATAATTATAAAGGCAAAAATTATAAAATTACACGAATTGGTATTTATGATAATTCTAACTTAATTAATGATGGTATTTTTAGAGGAAACCGTTCATTAAGAACTGTAATAATACCTGATAGTGTAACTGAAATTGGGGATATGGCTTTTAATGGTTGCAACTCTTTAACAAATATAACGATACCAGACAGTGTTAGAAAAATTGGAAAAAGTGCTTTTGCTGGTTGTTCGTTATTAAAAAATGTAAATATACCAGATAATGTTATAGAAATAGGTAAATATGCTTTTTGTGAGTGTTCATCTTTAACAAATATAACGATACCTGATGGTGTTACAGAAATTAGAGATGGTGCTTTTTCTGGTTGTTCTTCATTAAAAAATATAAATATACCAGATGGGGTTACAGAAATTGGTGATGGTGCTTTTTATAAGTGTTCATCATTAACAAATATAACGATACCAGTTGGTGTTACAGAAATTAGAGATGGTGCTTTTGAAGGTTGTTCTTCATTAAAAAATGTAAATATACCAGATAATGTTACAGAAATTAGTGATTATACTTTTGATTTTTGTTCATCATTAACGAATATAACAATACCAAACAGCGTTACAAAAATTGGAGATTATGCTTTTAGTAATTGTACATCATTAACAAGTGTAACGATACCTGATAGCGTTACAGAAATAGGTGAAGATGCTTTTTGTGAGTGTCCATTAAAAACTCTAATAATACCAGACAGCGTTATAAAAATTCATGAATATGCTTTTTGTAATCTTCCACATATTGAATATCACGGCACAGCAATAGGCAAACCTTGGTATGCTTTATCTATGAATTAACTATTGATTAAAAGAAAGAAAGAGGACAGAAAAAATATGGTGCTATTTTGGGAGACATCGTAGGCTCTCCTTACGAAAGGGGTGGAGCTCCTCCTACAAAAAGATTTCCTTTATTTATTCCAGAATCAAGATTTACAGACGATACTGTTATGACTATAGCTATTGCAGATGCTCTTATAAATAATGATGTTTGTAGCGAATCAAGCATAAAAAATGCTGTTATTGATTCTATGCATAAATAGGGAGACAAATATCCAAAGTGTGGATTTGGTGGAAAATTCAAGGCTTGGCTTAATAAAAAAGATAGAAAGCCTTATTGGAGTTTTGGAAATGGTTCTGCGATGAGAGTTTCGAGTGTTGGTTGGCTTTATGATACTATAAAGAGAACAAGACAAGTTGCAAAATACACAAGTGCAGTTACTCACGATCACTCTGAAGGAATAAAAGGTGCTGAATCTGTCGCAAGTGTCATTTTTTTAGCGAGAAATAACACTCCAAAAGAAGATATAAAAAAATATGTAGAGAACAACTTTTTTTATGATCTTTATCGAACTTGTGATGAAATTAAACCAACTTACAAATTTGATGTCAGCTGTCAAGGTACTGTTCCAGAGGCTATAACAGCATTCCTCGAAGGTCAAAATTTCGAAGATGTAATACGAACAGCTGTTACTCTTGGTGGTATTGTGATACCTTGACTTGTATTGCAGGAAGTATGGCAGAGGATGGCAGAGGCTTTTTATGGAGTTCCTGATAATTTGAAAGAAGAATGCAGAAAAAGAGTAACTCCTGAAATGTTAGAAGTTCTTGATAAACTTGATGAAATTAGAAAACGGAATAACTTATGAGTATTATAGAAGTTACATTAAACGATGAAATCATTCGAAAATTAAATTATGAAATAGAATATGGTTTAGATTTCAAAAATTTCTATAAAAATAATAATATAGTCAAATCTATCAATATCCCAGCAAATTATAATTTCGATAATAAAAAGTATATAATAAACAAAATTGGAAAAGAAGTTTTCGCACATTGTCATAAATTAGAGACAATCATAATTCCTGAAACCATTGTTGAAATTGAAGATTTAGCTTTTTTGAGATCTTCACATTTAAAAAAAATATACATAACAATGTAATAACAATAGGTAAAGGAGCATTTAGTGGTTGTATTTCATTATCAGAAGTTAAATTATCAAATAATGTAATACAAATTTTAGATTATGCTTTTGCAGGTTGTAAATCTTTGAAAGCAATAACTCTGCCAAAAAGTATTACTTATATTGCAGAAAATGCTTTTGATAAAAATACTGAAATTATTTATGAAGAATAAGAAAACATTTAGACTATTAGATTAGTTGATAAATTTGTCTAAATATAAAAAATATCTATAGATTTAGGTGTAGGGAAGAATAAATATATACATATAGTTTGGTACGACAAATCACAGTTTGACGAACTAAACATACCACATTTATATTAAACACTCAAAAATTCATATATAAATCCATATATTCTATAATTATTTTATATGTATTTACTCTTAATAATCCAATAATCCAGTATCTGAATAAGAAAATTTTATTTTTTCATATCCTTTAGAGTAATTTTTTTTATATTATAAAATCCCATTTTAAATATGTATCCATAAAGCTGGTCTCACAAGACTATCAATATCTTCATATACAAGTTCTTGCATGAATATATTTTGTATTCATACATATATTATATATTTTTTTAGTTCATGTCAATATTTTTTTTTCAAAAAAAAAACTAAAAAATAAAAGAGTGTTTGATGAAATTTCAAGCACTCTTTTATGATATATTTAATAATGTCAATCTTTAATAGAATTTTTCTTGAACATCTAAAATCCTATTGAATTCATCTTTTAAATAATTAACAGGTTCATTATATAAATAGCACAAACCAGTATCAACTGTATCAACTTTCCATTTATTTTGTTCTTTAATTTTTATAATGACATCTAAGTATGATACTTCTTCTAAAGTAGCCTCTCTTCGTCTTCTGCTATATCCCCATAAATTTCTTCTTCTCGTACTTGACATTTTCCATCTTGTTACACTTTGAACTTCACAATAATTAACTTTTTCTCTTGGTATAAAAAATTTACCAAGCATCGTCTTTGTAGTAATTCCATTTGGATTTACTATAATTGTTGCATATTTTCCTAGTTCTTTTACAACATAAGCAATAACAAAAACGAACAAAAATCCGAATATTCCTAATTGACTATTCATTATACTCGGTTTTAAATGGATTCCATAAAAAGCACCTACAACAATTAATATAGCCAAAACAAAACTAAACATTTTGGGCCACAGAACAAATTCTCCATCATTCAAAAAACGAGATATTTTTATTTCATTTTCAGTAGCACTAAATGAACAACCAATATCACTTTTAAAAAAATGTGCAAATTCTGCTGGATTATAGACTGGTCTAACAGGTTTATTAGCAGGTTCATTAATTGTCTGAGGTACATCTTGATAATTAAGTGTTGGATCTAAATTATAATTGTATCCTCTACTTTGTTCATTTTGATTCGTTTGGTTTAGATGATTATTTTGAGGATTAGGTCTTGTAAATGGTGTTTGATACTGTGATGAAATATTTTGATTTTGCTGATTGTTGTATTGATTAGCTTGCATATTTTGATTTTGTAAAGAAGCTTTTTCTCCACAGTAAGGACATATCGAAAAATTTTGATTCGCTTCGTAACCGCAAATTTTACATATCATTTGTTTGTTCTCCCTTATTTTTGTAAAATTTCTAAATTACAGCAATTTTCAAAATTAGTGCAAATTTATTTTTTCTTAAGATTTGCGAAAATTGCTGTAAAGGCTCATAAATTTTTCACTTTTAGCAAAAAACTGTATCTAATTCCGTTTTCTTAAATTGAACTTAGGGACTTACACCCTATTTTATTTGTTCTTCTTTTTTCTTTTTGAAAAATAAAGTCTGCACAATATAAGCAATAACTACAATTCCTATAAAAATATACATCGGCATATTTCTTGCATTTTTCTCTTTTTCAGAGGTTATCGTTGGAATTTTGTAATCTCTAGTTGATTTATCTTTATGTTATTTTTCAGTTTTCAATGGAGTTACAGAACCTTTGTTAGAAGTTTTAAGTAATTTATTATTTTAATAATGGGTTCTAAAATGCATGAAAACAGAATTTTGCAATTAAAACCACTATAATAACTGCCCCAATTCCTAAAAAAAGCAGAATAAAATTGGATATAAGTCCTATCAGTCCTACAATTAAATATCCAAGATCAAATATTGGTCCTATTTTATTTATTATAAAATTTGACATATTTTCCAATGAATTATCATTTTTTTTTT
>JBGUKW010000071.1:0-4664 GCA_045114665.1 Candidatus Xenobia bacterium
CCATTGTGGAGAGAACTCGTAAGACCTCTAATTTAAAATAGAGGCAAGGTTCGTTAATATCCCAGAATCCCCTAAATTTATTTATGGAGAGTATGTCAAGCAATATCATCTTGGGGATTTTTTGGGAATCTCCCATCAAATGAAACTATAGATGACTAAAATGGAAAAATTATGAAGAAATTATATTTGACAGATGATTATTTTGCTTATGAAGAAATAGGTAATTCAAATAGTACAAAAATTTTTTCTTACAGAAAATATGAAAACATTCGTTTTTTCGTGAGAAAATTTATGAATGTTGCTGTTTCAGATCTACCTATTTCTTTTTTTGAGTCTGAAAAAGATATTTCTATTGGTAAAAAAATAACTTTGCTTGAATCTGTAGAAATAAACGACTTTGAAATAATATTTAAATCAAGATTCAATACAACCCTTTCACAGATTTTAAAAGAAGATTCTCTTTTATATAAAATGTATCTACATATATTAAAGATGATTCCAAATGATAAAGGTGAAGACATAAAATTAAAAGGTGTTATGTCTGAGTGGGGACGACCAGATTATTCTGTTTTGGCAAAAATTCCAATATCATACAATGAAAACCACAATATAAAAGAAGATGTAAAGGCAAGAGGTGAATTATATTCCCTTGTACTGAAAAAAAATAATTCTGTATATATAATAAAAACAAATACTGGATTTGTTCAGTGTGATTTATCTTTAGATGACGATGAAAAATTTAAAGAATGTTTTTTCTATTTTCTCAACAATTTCAAAGATAATTTTACAGAAATGCAATACAAAAGGCTATTATTTTTAGGAAATAAATGCAAAAGATGTGGACAGTGTTGTAAAGTCTATGAAGTAGAAGCAGACCCTTTTGAACAAGAGCGAATTGCTGAACATTTGAATATCACAACAGAAGAATTTATAAAAAAATACACACACGAAGATCTCTTTTCTTGGAATTCTTTTTCATTTATGTTAAATAAACAAAATGGAATAGATACTCCTTGTGTATTCCAAGGAATATGTGAAGATGGACTTTATGGGTGTATGATTCACACTGTACGCCCAGAAGTATGTAGAAAATTTTTGCCTTCTCTAGGCAAATGTGTAATGAATGGAGTTCTTCCAAAAGTTGAGAGTGTTTGGGATAATTTAGTAAGTTTTACTTTAACCGCTGAATCAATTATGATAGATACAGAATTGACAAATGACAATAAAGTTAATCCAGTCATTCTCGATTTAGATAGAGATAACAAAGCCTGTACAACTCTTATGGACTTCTTTGAATTTATGAAAGAAAAGAAAAAATAATATTTTTCCAAAATTTAAAGAGTTTATGCAAAAATTTCGTTAATTGAAAAACAGAGGCTGTGAAAAAAGTAAATATTTTTTCACAGCCTCTGTTTTTCAATTAATTATTTTCTATTTTATCAATCATTTGTTGAGCTTGCTTATGTCCTTGATTTGCAGCTTGCCTAAACCAATGCAAAGCAGTTGGTATATTTCTTGGTACCCCATCTCCATTATAATATTTCAAACCAAGTAAATATTGAGAAGTTGCATTTCCACCTTCAGCTTGACTTCTTAAACTTGTTAAATAATCTTCAACAGGTTCATACTTTGGTTCTTCATACTTTGGAGCTTCGTATTTAGGCTCTTCATATTGTTTTGGTGCCTCGTATTTAGGTTCTTCATATTGTGGTGCCTCGTATTTAGGCTCTTCGTATTGTGATGCCTCATATTTTGGCTCTTCGTATTTTGGTGCTTCATATTGTGGTTTAGTTACTGGTACTGTATTCGAATGACGACTATAATTTTGATAATTACTTGTAGCTACTTGAACATTATTATTTTCTTGTCTGTTTTGGTAATTATTAGTATTTTCTTCTTTTTTATATTGATAATTACTCAAATTACTACTTGAAGGAATTTCTATTTCATTGACATTATTTGAAGAAGAATCTTCTGATTTGTTAACTGTTTGTTTTTTTACCTTTTCATTTTGTGAAGCTATTTTCTTACTTTCTTCTTCTTTATTTTCTCCATTGGCTATTCCATCTCTTTTATTTTTCTGTTCTACTAAATAATTATATCTACTTTGTGCTTCTATATTGCCTTTATCTGTAGATTTTTTATACCACTGCATAGCCTTATCCATATCAATATCGGTACCATATCCCAACTCATAACACATTGCAAGTCGATATTGTGCTTTATCATTTCCTGCATTAGAGGCTTTTTGATAATATTCAAAAGCCAATTTATAATCTCTTTCTACTCCGATACCATTTTCATAATTTAAAGCTAATTCATAAGGATCGCTTTCCTTTTTTATTGTTTCGGATTTTTTATCTTCATTTGGTAAATTATCTTCTTTCTTTTCTTCAACAATATTATTCTCTTTTGCAGTAATATCAACAAAATTTTCAGAAGTTGTAACAATATCTTTAGTTTTATCCAATTCATTTGCAATAGTAGATGAATTTGATAAATTATTTACTATTGAATAATCCTTAGAATCACCTGCATTAGCTATATTATTAAATATAAATGAAATACAACCGATAGCAAGGAAAAAAGAAACTATTTTGAATAGCATTGGATATTTGCTTTCAAAAATAGGATGTTTCTTTGTAAAATATAGTATGGCTATAGTTAGTGTAGTGATAATTATAAAAAAAGTTACAAACCACATATATTATCACCCTTTCATAATTATATGGTTTATTATACACTATATTTATTATTAATGCAAGTTTTATTCAAAAATTGCTATAAAATATTTAAAAAATGACAGAGTTTGTCATTTAAAAATTAGATTAAAGATACCCGCTGATTGTAAAAAGAGAATGAACATAACAACAGGAGCAATATATTTAATCATAACTGCATATAATCTTTTTCTCGTCATCTTATCTCCTGATGATTCCATTTCTTTAATAATCCACTCTGGTTTTAAAACCCAACCTATAAAAACACAAGAAATCATACAGATAAGAGGCATTAAGAAGCTATTGCTTATATAGTCCATCAAATCCAAAAGCTGTGCTGTCGATCCATTTGGAAGTTTCAACTCGAAATAAAATACATTATAACCAAGACAGACAACCACAGTTGCTATTGAATAAATCACAGCAAGCCAAAGAGTTGCATTTTTTCTTTTTAAATTGAAAAATTCCATAGCATTTGCAACCAATGTTTCCAAAACAGAAATGCAAGAAGTCAATGCTGCAAACGCAAACATAATAAAAAATATAATTCCTATAAAAATTCCAATACTTCCCATTTCATTGAATATTTTAGGAAGCGAAATAAAAACCAATCCTGGACCAACTGACATACCTTCAGTTCCTGAAAAAGCAAAAACAGTAGGAATAATCATCATACCTGCTAAAAAGGCTACAACAGTATCAAATAATTCAATCTGTTGAACTGACTTATTCATATTTACATTCTTAGGAACATAAGAGCCATAAGTAATCATTATTCCCATTGCAACACTCAAAGAGAAAAACAACTGACTCATAGCATCCAAAACTATCTGTAAAAATTTTCCAAGAGTTAAACCATCAAAATTTGGGGTTATATATATAAGAAAACCCTGTAATCCTGTTCTAACTATCCCATTGCTATCAGTATGTTTCAATGTCAATGCAAAAATAGCAATTACAATTATCATCAATAAAAGAATAGGCATAACGATTTTTGATACTTTTTCAATTCCTTTATCTATGCCTAAATAAACGACCCAAGCGGTGATACACATAAATATAAGTGCAAAAATAATTGGTGAATATACAGAAGTAATAAAATTTGTAAAATAGCCATCTGCTGAGGCAAGTGTACTATTTCCTGTAAAATAAACAACTATATATTTTAAAATCCAGCCTCCAATAATAGCATAATATGTCATAATTAAGGCAGGAACAATACAAGTAACTTTTCCAAGAAAATTCCATTTTTTATCTGCTTTTTTATATGCACGAATTGAATTTGATTGAGTTCCACGACCAAGAGCAAGATCACTGACCAAAAGAGCATAGCCAAATGTCAAAACTAAAACTAAATATACGAGTAAAAATAGTCCTCCTCCGTCTTTAGCAACTAAATATGGAAATCTCCAAATATTGCCAACTCCAACGGCACTACCTGCAGCAGCAAGAACAAAACCGAGTTGATTTGTCCAAGCTCCTGTATTTTTCTTGTCCATTTTAAATAATGCATCCTTCCAATTTATAAAGAATCTACATTGTAACACATAGACAAAAAAAAAGCAAATTATTTTTTTGGGAAATGGCAAAAATATTTTATTAAAGCTTTATCCACAAAGCTGGACGAACAACAACATCACGAGAACTCACAAGTTTATTACTAATCAAATTACTAACACAATAGACATAAGAACTTACTATACTTTGGTCTGATGAGTCTATAAAATCTATAAAACGAGTATCAATGTACAATTTCATACCAAAAGGACTAGGAGAACGAAGCCACCAATTACAATAACCATCAATATCCACATCGGCTCCATTTGCTATGGCATATTCAGTTGTTGACATACTCCACATAAATAAATTTAGGGGATTCTGGGATATTAACGAACCTTGCCTCTATTTTAAATTAGAGGTCTTACGAGTTCTCTCCACAATGGT
>JBGUKW010000072.1:0-7560 GCA_045114665.1 Candidatus Xenobia bacterium
TATTATAATATTTTTAGTTTGTCAATATATTTTTATTGTTTTTTCAAAAAAATAACGGACTTTCATCTCGGATATAAGTAACCGAGATGAAAGTCCGTTTTCTTAAAATATTCTATATTCTAATATGTTTTTTCTATAATTTCAGTAGTCTCCCTTTTTATTATTGGATCATCAAATATTATTTCATCAATTTTATTTGCAACAATTTTTCCTGAAATTGGATTCTTTATGCTATCAATACTTGTTATTACATCTGCATCAACTGTCGAATATTCAAAAGCAAGAGTTGTATTTAAAAGACGGCAATTTTTCAATACAAGATTTTCCATATAACAAAATCCCTGTAAACTCTCTATTGTACAATTTATAAAAGTAACATTTTTTGAATTCCAACCAATATATTCGCCTGAAATGTAAGAATTTTCAATAACGACATTTTCGCAATTCCAAAATGAGTCTTTAGAAATCATCTTTGCATTTTTGATTTCAATATTACTACAGGAATCAAAAGAATAATTACCTACCAAATTTAAACCATCGACTTTTATATTTTTACTGCCCATAGCAAAATAATCCCCCTTGGCTGAAATGTTTTTCATTTCTATATTTTCACAATTCCAAAGAGTTTCATCTGCATGTGGAAAATCAACATTTATTAATTTTATATTTTTAGATCTTCTAAATCCCTTCGGGGCAGAATATAAAACATCTTCAAGTGAAATGTTTTCAGTATACCAAATGCCAGCCCTTCCCATTTCAAAAAAAGAAGAATTTTTTACAACAATGTCTTTTGAATACCAAAGAGGATATTTCCATTGAAACGATGAGTTATCAACTTGTATATTTCTGCTTTCTTTTAATGGAGACTCACCATCTGCAAAAATACAATCTTCTATCTGAAGATCACGAGCTTTAAATAAAGCTCTTTCACCTGTCAAACGACTTGCTTTTACAATATGCAACATATTTCCACTTCTTTCTTTTATAAAATGTATGTTATGAAAAATATCATTTTTTATAAATATTTAACTATTTGATATAATTCTTTCTTTTTTGTGTGAAGAGGACTTGGATTACTATTTTCATCAGCATAACCTATTGGCATAATAAGTACCGATTTTTCATTTTTTGGGATATTAAAAGTTTCTTCAAGTTTTGAATTTGGAAAATAATTACACCAACAAGTTGAAAGTCCAAGTTCTGTAGCTTCAAACATAATATGAGTTGCTACAATACTTACATCTTCAACACCAGAATTAATACCTTCTTCAAGTGGATTTTTCCAAGTTTCATCTGTGTTATAGGTGAATAATAAAACTGTTTTTGCACCATATCCACAATGCGTCAATTCTTTTAATTTTGCAAGTGATTTTTCACTTTGAATAACATAAATTCTATGGGGCTGTTGATTTTTTGCTGTAGGAGCAAGATTTCCTGCTTCTAAAACCCTATTTAATTTTTCTTTTTCGATAGGCTTATCTGAAAATTTTCTAACAGAATATCTTTTTTTAGCAAGTTCAAAAAATTTATCTGTAGAAACATTTGCAGATTCTGATTTGTCATTTCCATAAACTTCTCTAATAAGCGGAAATGTACTCCAAGCCTTTGGCCAACCGCAATAAAAAGCCAACTGAGTTACAATTTCAACAGCTTCTTCTCTTGTTATTCCATGTTTTTTTCCAATTTCTAAATGAGCCTTTAATTGTGGATAAAGTCCTGCTGAAAACAATGCAGAAATAGTAATCATACTTCTATCTCTTGCACTCAATTTATCTTCTCTTGACCATACTTCACCAAACAAAACATCATCATTTAATTCAGCAAATTTTGGAGCAATATCTCCTAAAAGATCTCTTCCTGCCGTCTGTTTTTTTGACATATTATTTCTTACCTCCGCAGATAAAATATTATTATTTAAAAAAAATAAGCATATTAAAAATGCAAAAAAAGCAGAAATATATTTTTTTAACATAGAGTTTTTCCTTTTTATTAAGTTTATAATCTTCAAAATAAACTATAACACATTTGAGTTACTCTAAGTCAAATATTTATTTCAAAATTTTATATAAAAATTTGGGCTTCAAATATTCAATTTTTACAGGCTTTGAATAAATTGTACATTCATCTGACATTTCTGTTCTTCTCAGTAAATCAAAACTTTTCACATTTTCTCCACTATCAAACAAAGAAAATACCCCATTTTCCCTCTGCTTTACGACAGCAGAACAAGAACCAGTCTGACCATTTATAGCAATTCTCAAAAGTTTATCTTCTTTTGGAAGTTGACATTCTAAATAATATATAGGAACAAATATCATACTATAACTGTGATTTCTTCTCCAATCACGAGATTGCTTGAAAATTTTAACTTTTTGTAAATCAAAAGTTTGTTCTATTCTCTCTGTTACACGATAATTTGTTATTGTATTCAAATATCCAATATTATCAACTCCATTTATATGACCAAGAATAAATATATCCCCAATTATATAAGCAGGAGAAAATGGCTCCATTTTGCTAAAATCCCAAGAAAAAATGCGATCACATAGAAGAACATCAAGAGCTAAATTTTTGGGAACTCCCCAATTAATCCACTCCTGATAAACCTGAAATCTTCCCTTATTCGATTCAATCTCAACCCTTATTCTAAAATCAGATAATTCATAAGGGAAAAAATATTTTTTCAAGTATCCCTTCTCAAATAAAAACTCTATTGGGAAGTCATTTATCGAATTTCTTGATAAAATTTTCCTTGCAAGATGTTTTGCATAACCTTCTTCTATTTCAAAAGGCAAATACCAATATGGCATACCTAAAAATTTTGGGCCAAAAATATAAGCCTTATTATAATAGCCAAATTTTACAACTTCTTCTCGTGGATATGAATAATTGCAATATTTACAAAGAAAAATATTTTCATTTGCAAACCCTTCAACCTCGTTGGCACAATTAGGACAAGTAAAATAAAGTGTTTTTCTCTCAGTTATTAATTTATAGGCTTCTTCATCAAGATTTTTTAAATATTCATCAATAGGAACCCAACGGACATTATTTGCATTATAGTTAATATATTTATCTTTTGACTTTAAACGAAATCCACCTTTGTATAAATTTACTGGATATTCGCTTTCATCAAAATTCCAATATTGCATAAAAGCAGTATGTGGAAGTTTTAATATACAATCTTCAACTTCTGTTTTTTGATGACGAAAACGCATTTTTTCAGCGAATTTAGTAAAATCATAAGGACTAAATTCTCTTTTATGTCCACAGTAAAAACATACAAAAGAATTTTCTAATGTATGGGGATACATAGGACCACTGCAATTTGGGCATTTCATAATAACGACAGTGTCAGAACTTTTCATTTTTCGCTACCTAAAAAATAACAGTGTATAAAACTAAATCTTCTTTTCCATCATTTATAATCAGATGTTCTGAACCTTTAGGGCAGATATGACAAACACCTGGAATTAATTTTTCCTGTTTACCATCGCAAAACGCAACACCAGTTCCGCTTGCAACAAAATTTAGATCATTTCCTGTTTTTTGAATATGTTTTCCAATAGAAGCCCCTGCAGGAATTCTACTGACTATAATCCTTGCGAATTTATCAGAAAACATCTTGGCAAAAACAATTCCTGATCCCCCATTCATATTTTCAAATTCAGATTCTTTTATTTTATAGAAATCTATTAACATTTTTTTCTCCATAAATAATTTTTATGTTACAAAAATATTATAATATACCTATCAAACAAAAAGCAATTTTTTTTTTGATAGGTATAATTACAAGAGTTTTCAAAATTACCGTATCATTATAACAAATTTTCAAAAAAAAGGAAATAAAATCAATTTAAAAAAATAATATAAAATAAAATAACATTTATGAAAGGGTAAGCAAAATGATATACACAAATTGTCATATTGAAAATAATCCTGAAATAAAGGATGTTGTTGTTGAAAATGGCAAAATCAAAGAGATTATTCCACACAGAGAATATTCTTCAGAAATTGAAACAATCGACTTAAACGGAAAATTAGTTATTCCTCCATTTGTTGAAAGCCATATTCATCTTGATGCAACACACACAGCTGAAAAATTTCATTTTCTGCACTCTGCTTCTGGATCATTGTTTGACGGAATTTCAAATTGGGCCAAAATCAAGGCAGAATTAACAGAAGAGAGCATTTACCAAAATGCACTTACAGCAGTAAAACAAGAAGTCAGCCACGGTGTCCAATTCATCAGAACTCATGTCGATACAGATTCTGTAAATAATCGTGCAATAAAGGCATTATTGAAATTAAAAGAAGATTTAAAAGAACTTGTAACAATGCAATTAATCGCTTTTCCACAGGACGGAATCGAAAGCCACGCAGGGGCAAAGGAAAAAATGAAAGAAGCCTGCAAATTAGGAATTGATGGCATAGGTGCAATTCCACATTATGAATATTCTCACGAATATGCAGTTGCTTCTTTAGATTTTGCAACTTCTTTAGCTGCAGAAAATGGATTACTTGTAGATGTACACTGTGATGAAACAGACGATCCCTCTTCAGTTGGTCTTGAAACACTTGCAGTAAAAGCCATTGAATATTCACTATATGATCGAGTAACAGCAAGTCATACAACAGCAATGCACTCATATAGTGATGCCTATATGGGAAGAAGAATACACGGATTTATCGACAGTAAAATAAATTTTGTTGCAAATCCACTTGTAAATGTCAGTCTTCAGGGTAAATTTGATACATTCCCCAAAAGAAGAGGAATCACTCGTGTAAAAGAATTGCTCAAAAATGGTCTCAATGTCTCATTTGGACACGATGATATTCAAGATCCTTGGTATCCAATAGGAAATGGAAATCTTCTTGAAGTTCTTTCTATGGGATTGCATTTAACCCACATGCTCTCTCATGAGGAAGTTATGAATGCCTATAAATTGATAACTTACAATGGTGCAAAAACACTTCATATTGATGACAAAAACTATGGAATAAAAGAAGGCAATCCTGCAAACTTTATCGTTCTCGATTCAGATAATTTCTATAATGTTATGATAAATAAAGCTATAGTTTTGTATTCTATAAGAAATGGAAAAATTTTAGCAGAAACAAAGCCTGCAGTAACAAAATTAAATATTTAGTATCCAGTGAATAAAGCCTGCCTAAAATTGAATTTAAGCAGGCTTTTATTTATATTAAGTTACTTCTTTTTTACAAATACAATTTCATATATAGAATATAAAATGTAAGCTATAATTACATAAATTGCAATTTCCACAAATGCACAAACACTATAAAGAATTGGCATCATTAAACATCCAAACAGACAACTTACAGCATCATCTCTATACCAATTAAATTTGTAATACTTCCAAGTATATACACTGGAATCTTAACTGCACTGTCAACTACATTATATATTATTGGAAAATGTGGAAAAATATGTTCACGAAAGAAATGAAAGAATAGAAAAATACATATACCTAACAAAAATATTTTTTTTCTCTTTTTATCCAAACTGTCGATATATTTTTCTTGAATATTCTCATGAAATCTCTCACGCAATGAAGCTTCATTAACTAATACATCATTGAGCCAATAAAGCCCTTTACAAATGGAGCTGTTTTTACCTAATATCAATTTCATTGGTTCAATAATACTAAATCTTTTTAATCTTTCACTAAAACTATCATTTTTGTGTAAAGATTCGTTATCAAGGTAATAATCACACTCTTTAGGTATCCTCTTTTTTTTCCTCATTGATTTTATACAATAAATATGCTTTCTTGTGTTTTTCTCTTCTTCTCTTATATAAGCCTTTTTTATCTTTATTAAAACGCTTCATAATCTCATTCCCTTTTTTTATTCAAATCACAAAAAATATTTCACTTTGAAATAATATACTTCCTTGTTTTCCATCTGTTGCTCAAAAAATAGACAAGACCTATAAAAAATGGTGTAAATCCTGCGACTGCATCTCCCCACAAATAACCAATCCAGCCCCAGTTTAAAACTTTACCAAACAAAATAGCAAATCCGATTCTATTTATAATTCCGTCCAAAATTGCAACAAGAAAATTTAATTTAAAATTACCTGTACCATCAATTAATCCATTGCTCGGAGAACGAAGGGCAGAAGCCAAAAACAATGCCACAAACAAAGGCAACATTTGGAAACAAGCCCCTATAACTTCTGAATCAGATGTAAAAATGCCAAATATAAATTTTGGAAAAGAAATAATAAGTGTTATCAAAATCAAATCAGCAGTAAAAGTTATTGAAAATGCGGTCAATATGATTTTGGGAACTCTATCATATTTTTCAGCCCCTATATTCTGCCCAACCATTGTACTACTTGAAACATTTACAGCATTTGCAATCAAATTTGCAAGCATATTTAATTTTGCTTCTATTCCACTTGCACCTGAAGCTATGATTCCATAATAATTGACAGAAGAATTTACAAACAATTTTGAAAGATGAATTGAGGCACTTTTAATTGCCATAGGAATACCGAGTTTTAACAAAAGTCCAATAATTTCTCTATCAAATAAAAGATGTTGTAATTTTAATTCAATATTTAATTCCTTCTGTTTTTTGAATAAAAATATGATTCCCCAAATAAAACTAATTCCTTGACTGATTACAGTTGCAAGTCCAGCACCAAAAACAGACCACTTAAAAACAACGATAAAAAGAACATCTAAAATGACATTTACAATAGCAGCAGTTGCAACAAAAATAAATGGGTCTTTAGAATCACCTATTCCACGCAGAACAGCAGAAACAACATTATAGCCATAAATAAAAAATACTCCCAAAATAGAGATTATGACATAGTCAAGTGTCATATCCAAAGCCTCTTTTGGAGTATTCATCAATGACAAAAAATAAGGGCATAAAAAATAGCAAACTAAAGTTAAAATAAGTGAAATTCCAAGCAAAAACGAAAATAGATTTCCAATTATTCTTCCCAATTTATCTCTATGTCCTGCTCCTACATGTTGTGCTACAATGATTTGACCTGCACTCGAAAATCCCATTGCAAGAAATGTCAAAAAATGTGCAATATCTCCACCGATAGCAACAGCAGAAAGTCCAACTTTGCCTATAACATTTCCAATAATAGCCATATCAGCAATGTTATAGACGGCTTGTAACATATTTGACAAAAAAAGAGGGGTAGCAAATTCAAACATCTGTTTGGAAATGCTTCCCTTTGTAAAATCCATCGTCCTTGCCATAAAAAATCCTCAAAAAATACGCTTTTTACATTACTATCTGTCGTTTTTCATCATCTGCGACTAAAACGAGATTAACGACTTTTCGATTATTTTGTACATAAGCAGAAGAATAATCTCTTGATTTTATCTGCTCTTCGCCTTCTTTTCTCTTTTTCTCTACTTCTGATGAATTTTTTGCTAACTTAAATTCTACAACTAATACTTTATTCTTAAACACTATAACGACATCTGAACGACCTTTAAATGTATGTACTTCGGCAAAATATATTACACCTGCACCACGAAGCAACATCACAAACATTGAACG
>JBGUKW010000073.1:0-4052 GCA_045114665.1 Candidatus Xenobia bacterium
AAATATTTTCCATATACTTTGCCGATAAATCTTGCTCTTTTATCTCATTTGAAGAATTATTTTTTATATAAAAATTTGACTCTATTGGATGAATAAAAGTGTTTTTTTCATAATTAACCACAAGAGACGACAAGAAAAAAGCAGTAAATATAGAAGATATCAAAATAGAAATAAATGATATATTTGATTTTATATAATTTATAGATGATTCAGTATTCACAATTTTAAAGATCACTTATTTTTTTATTATCTGTTAATTTTCAACAAAAAAAATAATTCTTCCTGTATTTTGCCACTAATTATTTTTTTAAATTTCAAAATTCAAAATTTGCAGGAAAAAAATAATAAACATTGTATAAATTAAAAGATTGAATGGGGATAAAAAAATGAAATCTGTTACAATATATACAGACGGTGCTTGTCTTGGAAATCCAGGTCCTGGTGGTTGGTGCTGTATTCTTTCATACCAAGGAAATTTTAAAAAATTGAGTGGTGGAATGGAAGAAACGACAAATAACAGAATGGAACTTCAAGCCATAATAGAAGGTCTAAAAGCATTAAAGGAAAGTTGTGAGGTAAAAATTATTTCAGATTCCCAATATTCAATAAATCCATTTAACAAACAATGGTTACAAAAATGGCAATCATCAAATTGGAAATTATCTGATGGAAAACCTGTCAAAAATAGAGATCTTTGGGAAATATTGATTGAAGAAAGCAAAAAGCACAAAATATCCTTTGAATATATAAAAGGACATAGTGGTCATAAATATAATGAAGAATGTGATTCCGAAGCAAAAAAACAAGCAGGAATGTTCACAAAAAATAATGAGAGGATTTAATTCTAATGGAAGCTCTTGAAAAAAAAGAAACAACAAACAATGAAGCTCGCATAAAAGAAGCTGAAACATTTTCAGAAACAGGTACAAAATTTTCACAAATAGGGAAATATTCTGAAGCCTATAACTGTTTTGAAAAAGCAAAAAATATATATGAATCAATAGGCGAAAAATCCAAAGCTGCTTTTGAACTCAGATATATGGGATTTATAAAAGACACAATGGGAAGTTCTCCAAAGGCTATTGAGCATTATACACAGAGCAAAAAATATTTTGAAGAACTCAATGATCAAAAAGAAGCCTGTGAAAGTGCATATAGACTTGCAGCAAGCTTATATCGTGAAAATAGAATAGATGAATCACTAAGTGAATATGAATATGCTTCAAAAGATGAAAATCAAAATTCAAATGTATTCAACAACTTAGGATTTGTTCTCATTCAAAAAGGCAAATACGATGAAGCAGAAGAAAATTTCTTGAAAGCAGAAAAAAATTGCAAGCCAGATGATGAAAACAATGGATTAATAAAAAATAACATCGGTGTAATCAACTGCTTAAAGGGCAATTTAGAAAAAGCAGAACCTGTTTTAGAAGAAGCAACAAAAGACAAAGTAAAAAAGAATGATAGAACTATACAATATATTTTACTTGCAAACAAAGAAGAAAAAATAGAAGACCGTTTCTTCTGTTATGACGATGTTTTGACAATTGCAGGAATAATAATGAATACAGCAACAGTCAAATCACTTCTTGGCAAACATCAAGAAGCCTGCGAATATGCTGCAAGAGCTCTTGAATTAGACAATGGAATGTCATATCTATATGCTCCTGCAGGTTGGATATATTTGGCAGCAGGAAACAAAGAAAAAGCAATCTCTCTTTTCAAAAATTCTCTTGCAAAAGCAAAAGACAGAGAAAAAATAGAAAAGATTATACTCGAAATCAATCCCTATGCCTTCCAAAAAGTAGAACGCAATGAACTTTGTCCTTGTGGAAGTGGTAAGAAATACAAAAAATGCCACGGCAGATAATTAGAAAATCTTTTGAAAAATAAAAAATCGCCGATTTCTAAAAATCGACGATTTTTTTATTTTAAAAGAAACAAAAAACAGCAAAGTTCAAAATTTGCAACTCTACTGTTTTTATTTTACACAATTTTCTAATTATATATTGTTAATAAGTCCTGTTTTTTCGTTGAACTCTTCGATGAGTTTGTCGATTGCTGGTGTGCTTTCAACTATTGAATCCCAATAATTATCATCATACCACTGTCTATTCAATTCTTCAACAGTCTTACCTTGCTGTTCAACCCAAGTGTAATACTTCAAGTTGTGAATTCTCTTTCTGTCGATGTAACTCAATTCATCAACATGGTCAATCTTCAAATTCTTCAATGAGACATTGTATGTTACAGCAGCATCCATATCTGTAAATGCTCCTCTTTCCTCATTGAGTTCTCTGATTCTTGACTGGTACATAACAGCTGAATCTGTCAAAACAGTCATAACGACATCTTTGCCTGTCAATTCATAGTACTTAGCATACTTAATTGAAGCAATTATATTTGCAATACCAGAAATTCCGATCAAATCGAGTTTGTCAACGAGTTCTGCAGGAACGCCATTCTTCTTCAATAGTTCTCTTCCTGTTGGTTCATTGAACAATCTCAATAAGCCCATGCAATCCTCATCATCAATAGCGATGATCATATCTGTATTCTTTACATTGTGAACCCAAGGAACATGTTTATCACCTATTCCCTCAATTCTGTGAGCACCAAAACCATTGTAAATAAGTGTTGGACACTGGAGAGCTTCACAACCTGCAATCTTACTTGTTGGATATACTTTCTTCAAGTAATCACCTGCAGCAATAGTACCAGCTGAACCTGTTGTAACTACTAAACCAGAGTAACGATCGCCTTTTGCAATGAATTTATTAATAACTTCTTCCATTGCATGTCCAGTTACTTCATAGTGCCATAAGTGGTTGCCCATCTCGTCAAACTGGTTAAATATACAAATATCTGTTCCTCTTGTTGCATTTAATTCATGACATTTGTCATAAATTTCTTTTACATTACTTTCTGTTCCAGGGGTTGCAATTACCTCTCCTGCAACTGTCTTTAGCCAATCAAATCTTTCTTTGCTCATTCCCTCTGGAAGAATAGCGATTGATTCACAACCTAAAAGTGCAGAATCATAAGCACCACCTCTGCAGTAGTTACCTGTTGAAGGCCATACTGCTTTTTGAGATGTTGGATCAAATTGTCCTGTAATAAGTCTTGGAACTAAGCAACCAAAAGAAGCTCCTACTTTGTGAGCACCTGTTGGGAACCATTTGCCAACTAAACATACAATTTTTGCATCAACACCTGTCAATGATGAAGGAAGTTCTATATAGTTGACATCTCCATAGAGACCGCCCTTGTCAACAGGTTCATTTTTCCAAGTAATTCTGAAAAGGTTGAGAGGATTTAAATCCCAAAGACCTAAGTCTTTCAATTTATTCTTAACAACATCAGGAATCTTTGAAGGATCCTTCATTTGAGCAAATGTTGGAATCAAAATCTTTTTTTCTTTGCAACGCTCGATACTTTTTTCTAACTTATCCTGATGGATTGTCAAATCGATCATTTAATAGCCTCCAAAAAAGTTAATAAAACTAATATTTATTTACTATACAAAATAAAATTTACCTTTTTTTATTATAATTTTTAATGAAGGTGAAAGATAGTAAAAAAAACTATCACCCTTATTTTTGTTATTGTAGATGATATTTACAGAAAAGTTGTTCCAAAGAAGAATTAAATTTGGAAAAAGATTTACAAAAACAAATTTATATAATTTTTATTTATTTTATAAATTTTATCCTAACATTTTCCACTCAGTGAGTAGAAAATTCATAAAAATATACATTTCTACTGCTTACAAGACTATCTTTCGTTTTTCGTCATCTGCAACTAAAACAAGATTAATAACTTTTAGATTATTTTCTTTGTAGGCTGAAGAGTAATCTCTTGATTTTATCTGCTCTTCGCCTTCTTTTCTCTTCTTCTCGACTTCTGATGAATTTTTTGCCAATTTAAATTCAATAACTACTACTTTATTTTTAAAAACTATAACGACATCTGAACGCCCTTTAAATGTGTGTACTTCGGCAAAATATATTACACCTGCACCACGAAGCAACATCACAAACATTGAACGATAC
>JBGUKW010000074.1:0-6829 GCA_045114665.1 Candidatus Xenobia bacterium
CTCCGCCTATGCCGAGTATGCAGGCTCCGCCTCCTCCGCCTATGCCGAGTATG
This sequence comes from Candidatus Xenobia bacterium, assembly GCA_045114665.1. GTDB lineage: Bacteria > Vulcanimicrobiota > CADAWZ01 > CADAWZ01 > CADAWZ01 > CADAWZ01. The sequence continues at coordinate 54 of JBGUKW010000074.1, forward strand.
CAAGCTCCGCCTCCTCCGCCTATGCCGAGTATGCCGAGTATGCCACCACCGCCTCCACCACCACAGGGAATGGGTGGAGGGTTGCCACCACCGCCTCCACCACCACAGGGAATGGGTGGAGGATTACCACCACCGCCTCCGCCACCTCCAGGGATGAGGCATTAATTAGATAATTAAGTAAGGATAAATTTATGGAATCTATTTTATTTGATTTGAATCCTTCTATGAAGCAATTTACAGATAATGCTTTGAGAATGAATAATATGCTTCACAAGGCACAACATCATGAATCTAAAGCTAAAACATCTAAAGCTTCAAAAACAGCTGGTTCAAATATAGGAACAGATACAGCTTTTTCAGGAGATGATATGATGGGAGGCATGGATTTAGGAGATTATAGGGGAGGAGGTTCTTCTTCTTTTGAATCATTTAGACAGAGTGAAGATGATTCAGATTCTCCTGATAGAAAGCCACCAAATTTATCGGCTATGCTTTCATGCATGAATAATAATTCTACTTCAGAATTGCCCAGTAATATTTATCAAGATCAGAAAGTTAATAATCAAGTTTTGCCTGTATCAGAAAATTCTTATAGACAAAATGATTCAGAAAATAATTTAAGTGTAACTGCTCCAGAAAATAATAATGTAGGTGTTTTGAGTGGTAATGAATACAATAATTCGTCGGAATCGCAATATTCACAAGAAACATCGATAGACAAGCCTCCAGCTCAAACTGAAATTTTAAATGAACATAATTTTTCTGTTGATGTAGAACCCAAAAAAGAAACTACAGATTCTGTTTCAACTGTATCTGAAAAAATAGAAAATAATAAAAAATATAAGAGTTCCAAATCTCAAGAGCAAGTAGTAATATCTAAAGAACCTGAAAAGAAAAAGGAAGAAAAGGTTGATCAGAAAGTTGAAGTTAAAAAAGAATCTGCTTGGAATTCTCTTCTTTCTTTTGATGAGGGATTTTTGATTGCAACAGATGAAAAATTTTTACAGTTAGGTGCTGTTGATGAAGTCAATCCAGATGAACCTGAAGCTGTTTCTTTTGAAGAAGTTTCAGTTCCAGTAGTAGATACTTCTGTTTCTGAGGTTGAAATTTTAAAGTCTATAATTCCTGTAAATGCTTTTAGTGATTATGAATATTCAATGCTTGTATATTACTTGTCATTTTATGGAAAAAAGGTATTGAAATTGTGTGCTGATTTTGGAGTAAAGATTCTTCCAAATGCTTTGAATGGTTCTTTGGGCAGATATTCAAAAAATGAAAAGACTTGTTTTATACTTCCAAGTTCTTTAAATTCAAATGAATTATTTATTGCTCCAAGATTATATATGGCTGTTGCTTTTGATCATGCACTTGGTGGAGAAGATTTTTCTTCAGAAAAATCACCAGCTGTTTTAAGCAGTTGGCAGATGTGTAGAGATAGAATTAATGGACATTTATTCCAAGATATATTTTCTTCAAGCACTCCTTCAAGATATTTTGCCCAATCTGTAGAATCTTTTTTGAGACAGAGAGATGAATGTCCAAATTCTTATTTTTTCAATCATGATCAACTATATGATTATGATCGTTCAATGTTTTCTTATGTAGAATATCTATTTAATCAGATGAAAGGTTAACATGTGTCAACTATTGATTTATCCACTTGTAAGAAGTAATATTGGATATATTCCAGATGAAAATTCACTTATTGCAAAAGTTATATTGGCAGAAGATGGAATATTTTATACTGAATGTGTTGATTGGGCTTTGAAAGAAAAAATAAATTCCATATTTAATACTCCTATTTATGTCAGAAAATCAAATATGGATAACAACTATTTTTCTTTTGAATATTCAGTTTTAAATCCTTCTAAGGGGGAGTTTTTGGAAGAAATTCTCTATAGGCTTACTCTTTATAATTTGTGGGGAAAATATTATGTTCCCAAAAAAGATTAATTTTGAAGACCTTCCATGTGCTAAATGCAAAGACCATTGTTGTGAAAAGTTTTTTATCATATTGACAGGTGTGAAAGATAAAGATTGGATAAAATGGCTTGCTTATCATGATGGAGTAGATGTGAAGAGGCTTGACAAAGAAAATATTCAAGTTTGGATAAATAACAAATGTTCTTATCTAAATGAGGATAAGTCATGTTCAATATATAATAAACGCCCTGATGTGTGCAGAAAATTTCAATGTCCATATAAAATATAGAAATGAGGTGATTTTGTGTCTAAATTTGATAATCTGTCGATTAGAGAACGATTTGAACATCGTGAAGTTGCTCTTTTATCAAAAAGAGCTTGTCTTTCGATAAATTCAAAAGGTAGAAAAGTTTTTGAAGAAAAATGTTCTACAAGAACAGATTTTCAAAGAGATAGGGATAGAATTATTTATTCAAAAGCCTTTAAAAGACTTAAACACAAAACACAATGTTTCATATATCCAGAGGGAGATTATTTTAGAACGAGGCTTACACATACACTTGAAATTACACAAATAGGAAGATCTATCGCAAGGGCATTAAATTTAAATGAAGATTTGACAGAAGCAATAGGACTTGGTCATGATTTAGGGCATGCCCCATTTGGACATGCAGGTGAAGACATACTTGATTCAATTTTAATCTCAATATCTCCAAATGAACGTTTTAGCCATAATGAACAGTCTTTGAGGGTTGTAGATGTTCTTGAAAATAATAGAAAGGGATTAAATTTAACTTACGAAGTCAGGAATGGAATTTTAAAGCATACAAAAGGAAGAGCAGATTTACATTTTGATGATTCAGATAAATCTTTTATGCCATCAACATTGGAAGGAAGGATAATAAGGATTTCAGATAGGGTTGGATATCTAAATCATGATATAGATGATTCAATTATGGCAGGAATTATAAAAGAATCCGATTTACCCAAAGAAGTAGTAAAAGAAATTGGAACAACATCTTCTCAAAGATTAAATACAATTATTTCTGATATTATAAATATGAGTACAGACAAAGACGATATTTATATGAGCGATAGAATGTATAAATGTATGAATCTTTTGAAAGAATTTATGTTTAAAAGAGTTTATACAGACCCTAATGCAAAATTAGAGGAAGTAAAAGCAAGAAGAATGTTGGAAAGTATGTTTGAATATTTTAGAAAAAATCCAAATAAAATTCCAAGCGATTTTTTAAATGATGATATATCTCTTGAAAGAAGTATATCTGATTATATTTCTGGTATGAGTGATTCTTTTGCAATTTATACTTATGAAGAAATATTTATTCCCAAAGTTTGGGATTTTTCTGTTTTAAAACGTGAAAATTGATGAACGAACAATTAAAAGAAAAAGTAAATGAAGTTTTACAAGCTGTAAAAATTGAAGAAGTTATTTCTGATTACATACAGTTAAAGAGGGTTGGAAAAAGATATGCAGGAGTATGTCCTTTTCACAATGATAGAGATCCTTCTCTTTCTGTAAATACGGAAAAAGGATTTTTTCACTGTTTTGGCTGTGGAGTTGGTGGAAATGCAATCAATTTTGTAATGAAAGCAGAAAATATTTCCTTTAAAGAGGCACTTGCAAAAGTGGCTTCCAAGGCTGGAATACAAATTGACATTTCTATTGAGAAGAGCTCAGAACAAATAAAATCTGAAAATATTGAAAAAATAATAAGAGAATCTGCACTATTTTATTTCAATACTTTACATTCTGGTAATTATCCAAATAATTTTGAATATCTTGAGAAAAGAGGTATATCAAGAGAAACAATTAGGCGTTTTGGAATTGGTTGTTCGCCAGTAGGAAGAGCAAATTTAGTCTATTATCTGCAACAAAAAGGTTATGCTATTGACGATATAATTGATTCTGGAATGGCTACAAAATATGATGATGGAAATGTTTCAGATTGTTTTAGAGGAAGAATTACGATTCCCATTGTAAATTATTTGGGCAAATTTGTAGCAATGGGCGGACGAACTCTTGACAGTGCCTATTCAAAATATATAAATTCCCAAGAAACAGTTATTTTTTCTAAAGGGAAAAATTTTTTTGGCTTGAATTTGTCAAAATCATATATTCAGAAAAAAAATTATGCCATTGTTGTTGAAGGATATTTTGATATGATTTCACTTTGGCAACATGGAATAAATAATGCCTGTGCTTCTATGGGGACATCTTTGACATCAATACAGGCTTCTCTTTTGAGAAAATTTACATCAAATGCTATATTGATGTATGATTCTGATTCAGCAGGAAAATCGGCTTCCGATAGGAATCTTGAGATTTTTTACAATGTTGGAATAACTCCTAAAGTGGCTATCTTGCCAGAAGGATATGATCCTGACCTCTATGTAAGAGAATTTGGGGCTGAAGGAATAGAAAAAATTGTTGAAAATTCGCTAGATATAATGGATTTTTATATAAGCGAATTGAAGGGAAAATGTGATTTATCTACTCCTACTGGAAAATCTGAATTTGCAAATAAGACATTGGCACATTTAATAAAATTAAATGATCCTGTTATTGTTTCAGAATATTTAAAGAAAATTGCTGAAGAATCTCAGACTTCTGAAGAAGTTTTGAGGAAAATGATAACAGGAAAATCTGATATAACTCCTAAAAGTTTTTTTAAAAATAATAATATCTCATCTATAGAAGAAGAAATTTTATCAGTCTTATTTCGTTATCCAAAATTTCTTCCTGATGTTGTAGATATAATGAATTCTGTAGATTTTAAAGATAAAAATCTCAAAAAAATATATGATATATTGATTTTAATAGAACCAAATTCTCCACTAACAATGGAAGATTTTTCTGCTTATGTAGAAGAAGAAGGATTAATAAATAAAATAATTGAATTGTTAATTTCTGAAAATAGTGGAGTAGATAATGAAGATTCAGCGAAAATACTTATAGATGAATTAAAAAATAAATTATCTGAAAAAATTTTGAAAGAAAAATTCGCTGTATTAAAAAAAGAAGTAGAGGAAGCTTTGATCAATAATACAATAGATCGTAATGATGAACGATTTATAGAATATCAACGGCTTTATCGTCATTTTAAAGGGAGAAGAACATGAGGAAAGATAAACCACCAGTAGAATTGCCACCGCCACCACTTACTGAACCGTCTCCCGAGGTTAAAAAAATCCTTGAGGAAGGACGCAAAAAGGGTGTTTTAACTTATGAAGAAATAATAGATATTCTTTCCGTAAAAGCAGACATCAGCCCAGAACAACTTGAAGATATTTTAGAGCGTCTTGTTCACGAAGGTATAGAAGTTGTTGAATCAAAAGTACCTGAAGTACCAGATTCTGATTTAACAGACGATGATGCTTGGACAGGTGGCATAGCCATTGACGATCCTGTTAGAATGTATCTAAAAGAGATCGGCCGAGTTCCGTTGCTTTCACAAGAAGAAGAAACAGAAAAAGCTAAAAAAATCGAAGAAGGAGAAAATGCAAGCAAGAATCTCGTTATGATTAATGATGTTTGGGATTTAGTTTGTGATGAATTTTCTTCTAAATTTGGAGTAGATTTTTCTAACATAAAAGAAACACACAGAGAAATAAATCTTGAAGATGAAGAACAGGATTCTTATTCTGTTCCTTCAGAAGAAAATCAGCTACTTGAAAAAGTAAAACATGCAAGATTTTCTTCCCATTTCCCAGAAGAAAGGCTTGATATTCTTGAGGGAAATAAACCTATTGCCGATGCTTGGAATTCTGCTTTTGAAAAGTATGTGAAACATTTGAAAGATACAGGAGATCTTGAAAATTATACACATATACAAGCTCTTGAAAGAATAAAAAATTTGGGTAAGAAAGCAAAGAGAGCTCTTATTGAAGCAAATTTGCGTTTAGTTGTAAGTATTGCAAAAAAATATGTCAGTAGAGGAATGTTATTTCTCGATTTGATTCAAGAGGGAAATTTAGGTCTTATAAGAGCAGTTGAAAAATTCAATCACCGTAAAGGATATAAATTCAGTACTTATGCAACTTGGTGGATAAGGCAGGCGATTACAAGGGCATTGGCTGATCAAGCTCGTACAATCAGAATTCCTGTTCACATGGTTGAGACAATGAATCGTCTTGTAAAAGTTTCAAGACATCTGCTTCAAGAAAATGGTAGAGATCCTTCTGTTGAAGAAATTACAAGGGAGATGTTCCCTGTTGACAAGGAAGACATAAGGGTTCAAATTTCAAAAAGTGAAAATGCCCGTGGCGAATTACTTCCATTGGATCATCCTAAAGTTATTGAAGAAATTCAAAAAAGGGAAAAGTATTCACAAGAGAGGGTTAGAGATATTATGAAGGTTCTTCAAGAACCTATTTCACTTGAAACTCCTATTGGTGAAGAAGAGGATTCTCATTTGGGAGATTTTATTGAAGATTCAGATGCTATTGCTCCTGCAGAAGCTGCTTCATCTCTCCTTTTGCGTGAAAAAATGGAAGATGTTTTGCAATATTTGACTTCAAGAGAAAAGAAAGTTCTCCAGTTGAGATTTGGACTTGAAGATGGAAGACCAAGAACACTTGAAGAGGTTGGACAGGAATTTGGAGTTACAAGAGAGCGGATAAGACAAATTGAAGCCAAGGCACTTCGTAAACTTCGTCATCCAACGAGAAGTCATTGGTTAAAAGATTATTGGATGGGACAGTAAGAGCAATGAGGGAACTTAAAAATAGGTTCCCTTTTTTTTAAGGAGGAAAACTTAAGCTCTTAAAAATATAGATAAATATAGTAAAAAGTGTTAAAATATACTCATATAGATTATACAGAGGATAAA
>JBGUKW010000075.1:0-4311 GCA_045114665.1 Candidatus Xenobia bacterium
TTTATAATTTGTAATATTTAATTTGTTCATAATATACCTCTATGAGCATATTTAAACACTTGTTATTATATTTGTCAATAATTTTAATTACTTAACTTTACTCCTCTGTTTACAAAAACAATGCCGAAGTCCACTTATCCATAAAATTTAAATCACTTGAAAGGTCTGTATGTAACGCTTCAGAAACGATTTTAAAAGCCCTATCAAAACATTCCCTTGAAAACAACATCTTTTCACAACCTTTTAAAGAAGTATTCCCAAGAGATTTTATTTTATCAAAATTTTTAAACGGAAACAATCCCACATCACAAAAATCAGAAATTTTGCAATATTCAGAAATATTCCCTGAAATAAAAACGAAATCAATATCATCCAATGAAAGTCCAAAATTATCTAACAATACCTCTATTCCTGCGTGAATTGCAGATTTTGCCCTCAAAAAATTTGCTATATCATCTTCATCAATAAAAATTTCCGTGTCATCTTCTCTTTTTGCAATAGTCAATTTTTTATCTGAATTGCAAAAATGACCAGCTCTGTCTATTATTTTATTTTTAAAAAGAAGAGGAATTAATGATAAAAGACCACCTGCACAAATTCCCACAGGATAACTTTTATTACCTATATTTGTAAAAGAAAGTTTGCCATCTTCATAAGAAAACGAATCAATAGCCCCATCGCAAGCGTGTATTCCGCATTTTATCCCCTCTCCTTCAAATGCCGAGCCCGCACTTGCTGAAGCAACAGAAAGCCATTCATTACAACCTATTCCTATTTCACCATTTGTTCCCAAATCAACAAAAAGAGAAATAGTATCTGAATTTGATATTTCAGAAAAAACAAGACCTGAAACAAAATCGCCACCAACATATCCAGCAATGGAAGGAACAGTAAAAATAAGAGTGTCTTTAATTCGAAATGGAGGAAAATCTAGGCTATTTGCAACACTTGGAATCCTCCTTATATTTGAAGGCTCTACTCTTTGAGCAATATGTGTCATCACTGTATTTCCTGCAAACAAGAGAACAGATGGAAATTTTACATTCAGTTCAGATGACATCTCTTCAAATGCTTTAAAAACATCATTCCACACTAAATCGGTCATTTTGTCAAGATACTTTTTTGAAGCAATTATCCTATTTATGAGATCACTTCCAAAAAATCTCTGTTTATTCAAAAAAGAAGCCTCTGCAAGAACACATTTTTGATTAGTAGAAATCAAAGATAATTTTACAGAAGTAGTGCCAATGTCAACTGCTCCAAAAGTTAAATCAGAAATATCTTCAAGAATAGCTACTGGATAGCCGTTAAATATGAGTAAATAATTTTCTGCATTTAGATTTATTTTTGAAAGACTTCTTATAAAATCGGTATCAATATATTTAATGCCTTCTACCTGACTTTTTATGCTTGAAATAATATCATTTATTCCATTATCCCCAAAAGAAAAAGATAACTTTTTTATTTCAAAAGGCAATTCTTTTTCTCCTAAAAACATTTTTTTAGGAGCGAGATTTTCAATATCTTCAATATTTAGTTTTCTTTTGTTATACTTTATATCAAAAGAAAAATCTGAAAAATCAGAATAGACATCAATATCTGAATTTATTTCATATTCACAAGCGAGGACAGATTTTAAATCTCCATTTTCAGAGATCTTGCAACTGCATTTTCCACAGTATCCATTTCCACCACAGGAATTTTCAAAAAGTAATCCTGCCTTCAAAGCCAAATCATATAACTTTTCGCCCTTTTGAGCTGTCAATTTAACAGGTTTTGAAGAACAAAAATTTATATCATATTTCATATTTTATCCTCTTCTCACAAACTGCTATAATCCAACTTTTTCAGCCAAGTAGAAATTCCAGATGCTTCACCTGTTCCTAAAATTACTTTCCACCCTGTCTTCTCTTCTATTTCCTCTTTCATTGAATAGACATAAGAACAGATTACAATGCTTCTATGTGAAACTTTTGATTCAATTTCACTCTTTTTCATAGCTTCATGAATGGCTTCTGCATTGAATTTATCACTTGCCCAAGCTGTTAAAAGTGATGTTCCGTCTGTATCAACAATCAAAAGCCAAGCAGGTTTTCTACTTGCTTCAATTTCAGAAGATACAAGAAAATGAGTAAGTGAAAAATTTGTTGTAACAAAAACAGGAGAGTTATTATCTGGATTATTTATCGGATATAATTTAGGTTCAACTTGAACAGGACGACGAGGATCAGAATAAACACCATTTGCAAGTGTCAAAAGTGGAAGTATTTTATTAAAAGATTCAAAAGATGTGACAATACAACCAAAAAATCTCTGAACCGCAAAACCTGCAAACATTATTTCTTCTTCAATATTTCCGACAGAATTTAAAAGAGTTATAAAAGGATGTGTTTTTTGTCTAAAATGAATTGCTGAAAATCTCGAAATAGATGATTGCAAAACTTGTTCTTTAAAATCTACATCTGAACAGAAAACGACATTTTTAATATCTCCCATTTTTTCTATTTTTTCGTGTAACTGTTCAACTGATTCGCCAAAAATAGTTACCCCTGCATTATATTTTAAAGACCAAGTTTTTATATCTTCATCAGAAGCATTTTTACATATTATCAAAGGTCTTCTTTCAGGTTCTTTTTCCAAAAGTTCATAAATTGCCTTTGTATCATCAGATATTATAATGAGAGGCTTTTCAATATTTACAAGTGAAACATATTTTGACAAATCACCGTTTTTATGCTCGATTGCCAAAGCACCTGTTTTTAATTCAATTCCTGCTCTGATAACTTTGTAATTATTAACAATTTCTGCCCTTCTTATAAATTCATCTTCAGGCAGATCATCTGAAAGGCATGGAGCAATACAAGGCAAATTATAAAAAGTCTCCTCATGTCTAAATATGACTTTTTCGCCACCTATTTTATATTGATATTTTTCATTTCCAAAAACACATTCCCTTACAGGTGTTAAAGAAGCCTCTTTTAATGTATTTCTCAAAGAATCACTCATATATTCGCATTTGTCATCTGTTGTTTTACCTGATGAAAGAGCCATTCCAAAAGCAAGACAAGTGGCATATCCACATTTTTTACAATTAGTCCTCGGTAAAAGTTTATATATTTGAAGTCCTGTCATACCCATTTTTTTTTCTCAATCCCCCACTCCGATTAGAAAGCTAACAATAAACTATTTTTTACTTAATATTTTATTATAACATAAAATAAAAAAATATCTATAGTTTTACAAATATTTTTGAAAAAAAATATTTTATGAGCAAAAAAAAAGAAGCCCTCATTTATTTGAGAACTTCTTAGAATATGTGTTCTATAATTTTGCATTTTTAGAGTCTGTTGACTCTTTTTTATCGAATCTTATTTCAAATTTTCTTTAAAAAACTTTTCCATTTTATCAAATGGGATTATATTTACTTGATCATAAAGGTCGGTATGTGAAGCATTTGGAATTATCATCAATTCCTTATTATCGCCTTTTAGTTTTTTATAAGCATCTTCTCCAAAATATCTTAAATGTGCTTTTTCTCCATGGATAATCAAAACAGCACTGCGAATTTCATCTGCATAAGCAAGAATTGGCATATTCATAAATGAGAGTGGCGATGTCTTATTCCAACCGCCATTTGAATTTAGAGAACGAGAATGATAGCCACGAGGTGTTTTGTAATAAGCATAATAATCTTTTACAAAATATGGGGCATCTTCAGGAAGAGGATCGACAACTCCACCAGCAAGTTCATATTTACCATTTTTGTAATCAACAATTCTCTGCTCATTCATAGCCTTTTTGGCATTATATCTTGCTTCTTCATTGTCTGCTTCATCAAAATAACCTTTTGCAGTAACTCTTGTCATATCGTACATTGTTGAGGCAACTGTTGCTTTTATTCGAGTATCGTATCCATTGCAGCTGCATTTATTGCCATTCCACCCCAACCGAAAATTCCAATTATTCCAATGCGTTCAGGATCGACATTGTCTTGAACAGAAAGAAAATCAACAGCAGCAGAAAAATCTTCTGTGTTTATATCAGGAGAAGCTACATATCTTGGCTCTCCTCCACTTTCACCTTTGACATACTTCCCATAAATAAATTTAAGGGCATTACGGTGCTTTTCAGCAAAGAAAAAGGGAATCTAAAACAATAAATGGAAGAATATAATAAACATTACCCTATCAGGTCCAGCTGTTTTTATTATAAATTGATTTAATAAAGGAGGAAAACTTAAGCTCTTAAAAATATAGATAAATATAGTAAAAAGTGTTAAAATATACTCATATAGATTATACAGAGGATAAA
>JBGUKW010000076.1:0-44046 GCA_045114665.1 Candidatus Xenobia bacterium
AGCCCCATTTCTGAGGCTTAGACTTGTGAAGCAACAGCTACTTTCCAATCAGAAGATGGTCGGTCTTTAGCCGAGCATAGCTTCACATTTACAAATAAAGAGTGTCTATTTGTTGTTTTATAAACTTATTGCTTTAATATCAGCAAGACTAAGATTGGTTATTTGCATTATTTTTTCTATAGGAAATCCATCTTTTAACATTCTTTTAGCCATTTCTAAAAAAGCATTAGCCATTCCGATTTTTTCGCCCTCGGCTCTTCCGATCTTTTCTCCCTCGGCTCTTGCTTCTTTTTCAATGTCTCTTAAATGTAAATCGTATTGCATATAAGCTCCCCTCTCTTTCTCATCTTTTTTTATTTGATTGATTTTATCTTCAATTTGATTGACAAAAGAATTTTCTGTCTTTATTCCGTCTATGTACTTCAAAAGTGCCTGAAAATCTTCACTTAAATTTTCTTTATTCTTACATTTTGTTGTTATAAAAATTTTAGTAACATCGTCTTTTAACTGGATAGATTTGTCTTCTTCACAGAAATTTTTAAATGTATATATTGACCTTTCACTATCAAAAATCGTGAAAGGACAAATAAAAACTATAAATAATTTGTTTAGGTCTTTGTAATCGTGACCAACTTTAAGCAAATAAGAATCAATCATTGCTTCATAATAACGAAATCTTTTTGCAAATTCTTCTTCCCCTAAAGAAGTCATCTGCATTTCAATATTATAAACAATTCCATCTTCATCTTTTAAATAGACATCAAGACGAATACCTTTACTGTCATAAAGTTCTTTCACTACTTCTTCAGTTTTGATATAAGCAATATCTTTTATCTTAATCCCCAAAATAATCTGCACAAATCTAAGGCAAATATCTTTTTCCGTCATTATTCTTTTGAAGAGATAATCATCTTGAATTGTCAACTCTTCAAAAGTTTTTCTCTTCCTTGTTGTAGTTGTTTCTTCTTCTGTCTTTCCTGCTGTTGTTACAGAAATTTTTGGGCTTTCTTTTTCCTTATTTACATCTTTAGGCATACTTCAACTCCTTCTTATTATACCATAATTGGATAACTAAAATCAAGTTTGTAATTCATTTATAACACGCCGTTATTACAATTTATGCCTAAATTTTGTTAAAAAAATCGCATTTTTGTTAATTTTTTTATTTTTGTTTTGAAAGGACTAAAAGAAGAAATGGAAAAAATAAATTAGCAGAATAATTTGATTTATTTTATAGGTAATAACATTATGACGGTGAAAGAAGCTATTGAATATATAATTTCAAAATCCAAAGACGATGAATCACTGCTTACAGATACAAAGCGTTTTTGGGCTTTTTTGATTGATTTAGCTCCTGAACATAGGAAAGAATTGAATGTCATAAAAAGAAGTTTAGATTCTAAATTTTTAACTCTTTGTTTTAAAGATAAAGAAGATATAAAACGAAGAGTGTTAAAAATGAAGTTTAGGCTTGAAGACCAAGGTTTAGATAAAAATTGGATAGATTTTATTATTGATTCATTTTTTACTCCTTTGGGGTGGATGCCTCCAAAAGATGAAGAAGAAACTTCACAGGCACAGAAGCAACAAATACAGAGTTAACAGAGACAGAATCAGCAAACACAGTATCAACAAACACAGAATTAACAAATACAGAGTCAGCAGGCACAGAATCAACAAACACAAAAACAACAAACACAGAATCAGCAAATACAGAAACAACAAACACAAAAACAGCAAACACAGAAACAACAGACACAGAAACAACAAATACAGAAAAATCAACAGATAAATCCAAGTACAGGAAGTAAGAAGCAAAAAATAGTAGGTTATATTGTTATAATTTTAGTAGTATTATTTGTTTTATCTATTATAATTAGTAATTCAAATAATAATTATAATCAAACAAATAATAATTATAATCAAAGAGAGAAAATAGAAACAAAAGAAATTTCATTAGCAAATGTTGGCGATTATATAAAATTTGGCAATTATCCCCAGACAGCAGAAGGTGAAGAAAAGCCCATTGAATGGTTGGTACTGTCAAAAGAAAATAACAAAATGTTTGTAATTTCTCGTTATGGTCTTGACGCAAAGCGTTTTGACAGTCGTTCAAATGTTTGGTCAAATAGTGAAATTCGTGAGTGGTTGAATGGTGAATTTTATAATCAGGCATTTACAGATCAGGAAAAGAAATCTATAAATCTTTCTAATCTTTCAGATGTTGGCACAAGTGATAATGTTTTTTTGTTGAGTAAAGAAGAGGCAGAAAAATATTTTGCTAATGATTATGAGAGAAGATGTAGAGCTACTGAATATGCCGTTAAAAATGGTGCTTATGTAGTTGAGTATGGGGATTATGCAGGTTATAGTTATTGGTGGCTTCGTTCTCCTAATCCTAATGTTAGTAATTATGTCTATTATGTTTACTATGCTGGCTTTATCGACTATTACAACAATGTTTACTTTGATTGTATTCTCGCTCGACCGGCTTTATTTATTAATCTTTAATCTGCGTCTTTAGGCACTTAATCTTAAATAGATAATAATTTAGCTAAAAATAATGCAATTTATTTAGTGATTAAAAAGGGATTATATTTAACTATTATTTTTTTCTCGGCTTTTGCCGAGTCGATTTTGTAGAAAATTAAATAATTAGTTGGGGTTGGTAATATACCCAAATAACCTCTATTTAGAAGCGATGTCATTGCGAGGGAGCAGTGCGACCGTGGCAATCTCAATCACTTAATTTAAATGTAGTAATTTATTAAATAGATCACGCTGAAAATTTTAAAAAATAATCGATCGACTTAATTTTCAAACAAATAATAATATTTACAGGCTTAGATTGCCACGACTTCCCCCTTGTGGGGATTGTTTTTTAAAAACTCTTTAGAGTTTTTAACTATTTTCTGAGCCTCGCAATGACCTCCCCTATACACAGCTCCTGTTTTGGTAGATTTTAAAATAGTAATTAACTGAATAAGGCGTTAAATAGGATTATATTTGAATAATGATTACAGACGAAATTAGAAATAAACTTTTTACTTTACAGGACAAAAAATATCGTGATTTTCAATCAAAATTAATTCCAACTGTAGCTATTGACAATGTTATTGGTGTAAGGACACCAGAACTGAGAAAATATGCAAAAGAATTATCAAAGAGGGGAGATATAAAAGATTTTTTAAATGTACTTCCACATAAATATTTTGATGAAAATCAGCTTCAGGCTTTTATCGTCTCTGAGATAAAGGACTTTGATTTGTGTATCAAAGAGGTTTGTCGTTTCCTTCCGTTTGTCGATAATTGGGCTACTTGTGATCAAATGTCTCCCAAGATATTTAAAAAACATCATTCCGAACTGCTTAAATACATAAAAGAATGGCTATCTTCTGATAAAACATATGTTGTCAGATTTGCTATAGGAATGTTAATGGAACATTTCTTAAATGAAGATTTTGATATTACTTATCCAGAGAGAATTACAAAAATTAAATCAAATGAATATTATGTCAATATGATGATTGCTTGGTATTTTGCTACTGCACTTGCAAAACAATATAATTTGGTGCTTCCTTTTATAGAGAATAAACGCTTGGATAGTTGGACACATAATAAGACGATTCAGAAGGCTATTGAAAGCAATAGAATTACAGATGAACAAAAAGCATATCTTAAAAGATTGAAAGTGTAGGCGGTGGGTAAACTTTATTGTTACATATTCATTAGGGGGAAAAAATAGGCAAAAAGAGAAAATAACATAGATTTATTATTAAAATTTACTTCAGAGGATAAAAAATTGGCTGTTGAAAAAGATAAAGCGGTTTTATTTGTGAGCAATGGATATGGTGAAGATTCTATTGCTTTGAGCATTTTGCGTGAAATTAAATTACAATCTCCTGATGTCAAGATATATGCACTTCCCATTGTAGGAAATGGTGGTTCTTATGAAACTGAAGATTGCGAAATTTTGGGCTCTCGTACAGCCATGCCTTCTGGAGGCGTAATACCTGGCAATTTTGGAAATCTTAAAAAAGATTTATCAAGTGGTCTCATAAAATTGACATTTGAACAGATTGGAATAATAAAAAAATACTCAAAACTTTCTTTTGCTTCTGTTTCAATAGGTGATATATATCCAGCGATATTGTTATCTCTTTTTGCAAAAAATTCAAGAGTGATGATTGCAACGGCTAAGTCAAATTATGTTTCTCCTCACAATAAATTTGAAGAATTTATCATGAAAACTTTTTTTAAAAAGGTTTTTGTGAGAGATAATCCAACTGCAGAATATTTGAAAAAAAATGGTGTATCAAATGCTCTTTATGTTGGAAATGCAATGATGGATTGCTTAGAACCTGATGGTATTGACTTTAAAGTGAATAAGGAAAATTTATTTGCTGTTTTACCAGGTAGTAGAAAATCTGCATTTATTGACATGCCAGTAATTGCAGATGCTATCTCAATTATATCGGATAAAATAGAAGATTCATCATTTGTTTCAGTTGTTCCAAAATCAATAGATTTACATGAACTTGTAAAAGTTTGTTCTGATGATTGGCAATTTGAAGAAGAAAAAGATGATTTTTGTGTAGGTAAGATGTCAAATAAAAAAAATAAGATTGTTGTCAAGTTTTATAATAGGGGAATGGCAGACCTTTTGAGAACTTGTAAATTGGTCATAGGACAGGCAGGAACAGCAAATGAACAGGCAACAGGACTTGGTAAGCCTGTTGTTGCTTTTGATTCTTTTTCAGATGATAAAATGGGTTGGTATAGAAAAAGACAGAAATGTCTTTTAGGTGAGGCTGTCAGTGTTGTAAAGAAGAATCCTTCTGAAGTCTCTGATATGGTTTTTAAAATATTGAATGATTCTGAATTATATAAAAAAATGGCTGAAGAAGGAAAAAATAGATTAGGGCTTCCTGGTGGGGCTAAAAAAATGGCAGAATCAATTTTATCGCTTAAATAATTTTGTAATATTACATTTTTGTTACTAAATATTTACAAAATTGACATTTACTTTAAATTTTTTTTGTTATATAATATATCTTAATTTAAGATATTTATTGTAAATTTTACAAATTAAAAACAATATATAGTTGAGGAACAAAGAATATGATTATAAATTCAAATATGATGGGAGTAACTGGTGGAGTTTCAAATGCTGATTTTGTTAGAAATGCACAGCATGTTGGAATGCAAAAAACTAATGGTGTAAAAGCAGATAATGAAGAACCTAAAAATACTCAATCATCTGATTCTGTTTCTATTTCTTTTAATCAACAAACAGAGGAATCAAAAGAAACTGGAAAATCACAAGAAAATGGAAAGGCTAATTCTGCTTCAAGTACAGGAACTGCTAAGGAAACAGATCAGACACAAAATGCAGGTCAAGCCAAAGATTCTTCCAGTGCTAAAGAAAATAATTCAACTCCAATAAATCTTGGCTCATCATCTTCACCAGCAGCTGGCGAGTTAGATTTTAATGAAGGAGCAATAGGTTCTAATTTATTAAGTGGTGAAACATCAGGTGAGACATCAACATCTACAGACCTTGTTCCTGTTAATGGCGGTTCTGGAAATGGTGGTTCTGGTTCAACAGCTCTTGTTCCTGTTACAGATGGATCTGGAACAGCTCTTGTTCCTGTTGGTGATTCATGCACAGATGTTATTCCTGTTGTTGAAGGTGAAGTAGTTGAGGACGGTACTGTAGATTTCAATGAGGGTATGCCAGGTGCTGATACAGAATCAGCAACTTCATCAGTTGAGGATATGCAAGCTCAACTTGATCAACAAGTAAAAGACCTTGAAGCATTTAAAGCACTCCAATCAAGTTGGGAACAGATTGAGGCAGCTTGGGTTGAAATGATGACGGCAAGAGAAAAACATATGGCTGAAATGTGGAAGATGATTCAAGATACTCAAAATGCAATTTATGAAATGTTCCAACAGACAATTCAAGCAGAAGCTGCAACTCGTGATAGAGTATTCATGGGATGGGATATGGCTATAAATGGTGGCAGATAATAATCTATATATTCACAGTTAGCAAAAATTGGTTGTGAAAATCTTTCACAGCCAGTTTTTTTTTGTATTGCAATATATAAAATAAGCATTACAGAGATTTTCTGCAATGCTTATTTTATCTATTGACAATGAAGTTTATTTTGCTTCTTCAGATTTTACTTCTTCCTTTTTTTCTTCTGTTGCTGGTTTTGCTTCAGCTGTTTTGGGCTTAAAGAAGAGAGGAATTGTCAAGAAGAATATAGCAAAGATGATGATTCCTGCACCAACTGCTTCTTCAGGTTTTACATTTATTTTTCCTGTTGTCAAAAATGTTACAGTAGCTGTTGCAAGAAGTCCTGCTATAATACTTGAACATCTATTTACTGGAACAGTGTATGTATTCTCATTTTTATCGAGGAGAATAAGTCCACCGAAGATTCCGTTTCCTGCAGAGAAAACACCGATTAGGAATACCATAATAGGAACTATTGGGGTAAAGTTTGTGAATATAGTTGTTATTCCAGCATGTAATTCTTGACCAAATTTCCAATCTGGAGTGAATCCGCCAATTATAGCAAGAATTAAAACCATTATAAAGAGTGAAGGACTTGATACAAGTTGTTCTCTTACGAAATATCTTGTGTTTGTCTCAGGGTCTTTTGATTTTGCTTTTTTGCTCATTAAGCTAAGTCTTCCGAAATATGCAGAAAGATAAACACAAAGGTTTGTTATACAGGCACCTTGTGCTTCAAGAGTATTACCAAATGCTCCTAAAAGATCAAATGTTTTTCCATGTTGTTTCATCCAAAATGTTACTATGAGTGATACAAGACTGAGTATCATTCCAATCCAAGAGAACCATCTGACAGTTCTTTTGTTTAACATATCAATTACTGGAGTTAAAAGCAAAAGTCCGCCTCTCATTAATAACATGATGAAGATAATTGACACACCTGTAAATGTGTATGCAAGTGTTGTTGTTACAATTATGAGAGAACTGCAAAGACCAGAACCAAGAGTTGGAAGATCTGGACCAGGGACATTTAATGGACCAACTTTGTAATATTTTGCATATCCCCAAAGTCCTCTGAATGTCAAAAATAGGTATGCACCTATTACTGAAGCAAAAACAGATAGAGGAAGAACTTCAGGACCAGGTAATCCTTGACAGATTCCTCTGAGCCAGTGATCATTTGCAAGCTCTGTTGGCAATTTATTATCTGTTACAAGTTTTGTGATAGCACTATATGGCCAATATGCTGCGAAATAACCGAAAGCAAATAGCCAAATTCCATATTTATCCATAAAGCTCTTTTGAGCTTCTGTGGCTTCTTTTTTTTCTTCAGCCATTTTTTTTGTCCTTTCTGATTTTGTTTTATTGTCTTTAACATTAAATCTAAATCGTTTTGTTAATTGATTTAAAAAAAAATAAGTAAATAAAAAGTTACTATAAACTATCCAATATATTCCTGTACACTACCACTTTGTCATTGCGAGGCGTAGCCGTGGCAATCTAAGCCTGTAAATTATTATTTACTTAAAAATAAAGTAAATCACTTATATCGTAGAATGAGATTCTTGATCTACTAAATAAATTATTAAATTTAAATTAAGCCTTTGAGATTGCCACGGTCACTCCCTCCTTGTGAGGGTAATTTTTTAAAAACTCTAAAGAGTTTTTAACTATTTGTGGAGCTACCTCGCAATTACATCGCCTCTAAATAGAAGCTATCTATGTGTATTTAAAAATATTAATCAATTAGCACGACCAGTTAACCTATTGTTTCTATAGGTGTTTCTTTCTGTCTTAATTCATACATTTTATTATAGAGATAATCACTTACTGAGACTTTATATGGAGTTGGATTTAATGTCCTCAGGTGATCTTCTCTCCAAGATGATAACTGCTTCAAACAGTAATCCCTTGTTTTTCCTAATGGTTCTTCTGAAATTGTTCTCTTTCCATCCCAAACACAATAATGTAATGGTTCAACTTTTTCAGGAATTACATAAACTCTCTTTTCTGGATTTAATGGATGGCGACAGAGGATTTTTTCACCTTTCTTTGGAGGTTCTTCATCATCACTTATCATTAAATCGAGTATTGGATAACCTTCTTTCCCATAGAGCCTGTAAGGTGTTTTTCTCCCTGGTAATGTCATCTTTCCAACTTCTTGAGAAATTTTTATCCTTGGCTGTCCATTAAATTCAACGAGTTTATATACACCACCCAATGCAGGTTGACCATTACATGTTACAAGATGTGTACCAATTCCAAATGAATTTATCTCATGATGTTGATTGTTTAGTGAATCTATTGTTGACTCATCAATATCATTACTTGCAACTATTAAGAGTTTTGAAAAATTATTTGAATATTTTTTGCCTATATCTGTAAAGAATTTTCTTATTTCTTTTGAATAATATGCTAAATCGCCTGAATCTATTCTTATTCCCAAAGGCTTATATCCTATTGAATTTAAGGCAAGTGCAACAGACATGAAGTTAGGGATTCCTGATTTCATTATGTCATAAGTATCTGCAAGGGCCAAAAATTCTGAAGGGAATGCCATTGCGTAAGAAATAAAGGCTGCTAATTCTCCTTCATTTGTAGATATATATCCTAATTCCGAGCGGAATTTTAATGCGAGTTCTTTTATATCATGCTCATTTCCTTTTGAATCTTTGAGAACAGTGTTTTTGAGTTCATCAAGAGAAGTAAATGATGATACAAATGAATGTGCATGTGTTCCACTGATTGGAATTCCAAATGTTTTTCCGACTATTACATTACTTGTTGAATTAAATCCACCTATGTATGAATATCTTGAAGCAGAAACTCCACCATCTGGACCTTGAGCTCTTCTAAGTCCAAATTCCATCAAGTTTTTGTCTTTTCCAGCTGCAAGTCTCATTCGGGCAGCTTTTGTTGCAACAAGGCATGGATAATTGATTAGAGTTAAAATGGGTGTTTCAAGAAGTTGTGCTATTGCAATAGGACCTTCAACTCTTATTAGTGGAAGCCTTGGAAATACGAGAGAACCCTCTCTGAATGCCTTTATTTTTATTTTTGAGCAATCTATTGATTTTAGCCATGTAAAAAATTCATTTTCACAGTGAGCCATTGGTGCTTTTACTTTTGAATTTCTCTTTGGTTGTTTTACAGGAATCCATTTGGGAGATTCATCTTCTGTAAATACATACTGTTCATAGCCATTTTCTGTTTTTCTTATTAAACCATCTTCTAAAGCTCTGTTAAATTGCTTTTCAAGATTTTCTTCAGTTTGTTGTACACCATTTTTTAGATATTCTATATCAGATTTTGTAAATCTAAAATTTGATACCATTCTGAGAACTTCTTCAAGTCCTGCAAAAAGTGTAAATTCTCCGCCAAATGGATTTTTTCTGAAAAATAAATCAAAAACGGCTGGTTCATCCTGTCTGCCACTTTTCCAATAGGCATAGGCCATGGTTAATTGGTAGTAATCGGTTAACATTGGACCAACTAAATTATTTGTTGGAAGCATTTTTTTTACCTCGATTCTACATTGATATTGAATTTGAAAGTACAGATATGTCTGATTTTAATTGAGAAAGTCTATCAGCTGTAGCTGTTATAGTGGAATATCCCTTCTGAAATTTCGTCATGTTATTTAGAAGGAGGGCTGAATCAACAATTCTTATTCCTCTGTCCATATCTTCGTAAATGGATTTGAATTTTTCATGTTGATCAGATATTTTTTTTGAATCTTCATTGAAATATAGGGCAGGTGATACTGCTTTTTCAAATTCTTTGTTTATCGAGTCCATGCTCGATTTAAATTCGGAAAAAAAAGCCTCGAATTCTTCTTTGGTTATTTTTCCGTCCAAAAATTTTTTGCCTTCAGTTGTGAAGGTTCTCCTCTCATTATTCATGTTGCCGTCCTTTTTTTCTTAGTCTTGCGTGGAATAGAAGAAAATAAAACAAATTATTTAGTTCCCAAGTTAATAATTCGCAAGATATAGAAAAAGTTTTAATATATATCAATCTTTCTGCAAACAAATTATTTATACCTTTTCACTATTGAAAGGGGATAAGTTTATTTTAACGAATAGTTATATATTTGATGATACTTATAGCTAAAGGAGGTTTTTTTTATGAAAAATATCGTATTTTTGATTTCGTTGGCTGTTTTTTTATTTTTGCCATTGAAAGAATCTTCTTTGTTTGCTCAGGCTCCATTCAATTTGGATACTTTACCTACAAATCCAAATAATGTGAATAGAAATATTTATCGCAAATTGACTCCTGAAGAAGCACAGAGTGGAGAAGACCCAGAATACTATACCCAAGGTGGTGAATTGCCTTTTGACAAAAATGGCATGAGGGAATTTGAAGGCTTTATATATGAAATAAATGATAAAGTTTCTCCTGTTGAATTTAAAATTCATACATCACACAATGGAACAATAAAAGCAAAACTTGCAAGGAATACCAATTATATTCCTTCTTCATCTGCTTTTAAAGACGGAGCTTATGCAATAATAAAGCAATACAGAAATTTAAATGCCAATTCAATTGAGATTCCAGCAATTTGGGATGCAAAGAAAAGGTCTGGTTGGCATGAATTTGATGGAGCATTGAAATAGTTTAGTTAGAGGTTTTTTATGATTGGGAATATATTTGGCATAATTGTAGTTTTTCTTTGTTTTGGATTTATAATTTTTATACATGAATTGGGTCATTTTTTGATGGCAAGACGAGTTGGAGTAAAGGTTTTGGAATTTGCTCTTGGTTTTGGACCTAAATTGTGGTCTAAAAAAGATGAAAAAACAGGTACTCTCTATGCTTTGAGGGCTTTTCCTTTTGGTGGCTTTGTGTCTATGGAAGGAGAGGAAATAAAAGATGGAGAGAAAGTCAATCCAGACGATCCAACTAATTTCCAAAATAAAACGAGATGGGAGAGAATGCAGGTAATCGCTGCAGGTCCATTGATGAACTACATATCTGCCATTTTGATTTTTATATTTGTTGGCTTTGCTTTTGGTGTTGGTGAGATGTATCTTAAACCAAAAGTTGGAAAAGTTCTTGAAAATTCACCTGCAAGTAAGATTGGATTAAAAGAGGGAGATTTTATAACTTCTATAAATGGCACTAAGGTTACAGATGCCATGGAAATGATCAATTTAATCCATAAATATCCTGCTAAACCCATAGATGTAACATATACAAGAGATGGAAAAGAATATTCAGCTTCTGTTGAAACTATGGTAAGGGAATTTCAAATAGAAGATGATAAGCAGGCTGATGGATTAAAAGTCATTGAAAAAGACGGTAAAAAATATGTACAAATGGGTCTTTTGGGTTTTCAACCAGATACAAAGTCTCTTGACATAAGATTTAAAAGAGTCCCTGCAGGTGCTGTTTTTAAAGATTGTTTTGATAAAACTTGGAAGTTTACAATATCTCCATTTGTTGCTGTAGCCATGATCTGTAAAGGTCAAGTTAAATCAAAAGAAGTGATAGAAGGTTCTTCTGGTCCTGTTGGTATCGGTCAGATGTTTTTTGAAATGTATAACAAGGGATTTCCTGCACTTATATTTTTCATTGCTATAATAAATGTTTTGATCGGAGTCTTTAATTTGATTCCATTCCCTGCACTTGATGGTTCAAAGATTTTGACACTTGGAATTGCAGCAATTATTGGAAAAGATTTTGATCCTGAAAAGGAAAACATGGTTCACACAATAGGATTTATAATTTTACTTGTAGCAGTTGTTTTCTTTACTTACAATGATATACTTAGACTTGTAAAGGGAATTTCTTTCTTTAAATAATGGAAAAAAAATATGAATAGAAGAAAAACGAGAAAAGTTTATGCAGGAAAATTGGCAATAGGTGGGGATTCTCCTATATCTGTTCAAACCATGACTAATATTCCTTTTGCCGATATTGAAGCAACTATTGATCAAATTTATGAGATAGCAGAAGCAGGTGGAGAGCTTGTACGAATAGCAGTTCCAAATATTGAATTTGCAAAAAAGATTTCAAAAATTGTTGAGAAATCTCCAATTCCTGTTTCTGCAGATATACATTTTGATGAGAGGATCGCTCTTGAAGCTTTGAATTCTGGTGTTGACAAACTCAGATTGAATCCTGGCAATTTGATTCACAAAGAGAGATTGCCTGAAATTGCAAAACTTGCATCTCA
Source organism: Candidatus Xenobia bacterium (assembly GCA_045114665.1). Taxonomy (GTDB): domain Bacteria; phylum Vulcanimicrobiota; class CADAWZ01; order CADAWZ01; family CADAWZ01; genus CADAWZ01. The sequence continues at coordinate 12,204 of JBGUKW010000076.1, forward strand.
AAGACATGTTCCAATTAGAATTGGAGTAAATGAGGGTTCTCTCGATAAAAATCTTTTAAAAAAATACGGTTCTCCTACTGCTGAGGCTCTTGTTGAAAGTGCTTTAAATGAGGTAAAAATTTTTGAAGAAATTGGCTTTTTTGATTTGGTGATTTCTGTAAAAACTTTTTCGCTTCCACTTATGATTGAAGTTCATAAAATTTTATCTAAAAAAACAGATTATCCACTTCATATAGGAGTTACTGAAGCAGGCATTCCATATACTGGAATTATAAGATCTTCTGCAGGAATAGGTGCTTTATTACTTGCAGGAATAGGTGATACAATAAGAGTTTCGCTCACTGGTTCTCCTGTTGAAGAAGTAAGAGCTGGTTGGGAAATTTTAAAATCAACTGAATCGAGAAAAAGAGGGGTAACTGTTATTTCATGCCCTTGTTGTGGCAGAACTGCCATAGATGTAAAGAGTTTGGCAGAAAAAGTTACAAAAGAACTTGAAAATTATTCAAATCCTATTGTTGTTGCTGTTATGGGCTGTGCTGTAAATGGTCCAGGAGAGGCAAGGCTTGCAGATGTTGGAATTGCTGGTGGAAGAGGAGAGGGAATCATTTTTAAAAAAGGTGAAATTATAAAGAAAGTTCCAGAAGATAAACTTTTTGAATCGTTGATGAAAGAAATTGAAGATATTTAATTTTTTAAAAATGATTGCTGTATGGGGACAATATGAAAACTGAAATTTTGAATTCACAAAATGAAGAAGATTTTGAAAAAGCTGTTTCTATTTTAAAAAGTGGTGGAATTTTAGCATTTCCAACAGAGACAGTTTTTGGCATTGGTGCGGATATGAACAATAAATCCGCAGTAAAAAGAATATATGAAATAAAAGAGAGGAATTTTTCAAAACCTCTTTCACTTCATGTTGCAAATTTAGAAGTTGCAAAGCCTTATATTAAAAATATTCCAGATGATGCTTATATTTTGGAAAAGAATTATCTTCCTGGACCATTGATGATGATTTTTGATAAAACAGATTTAGTTCCAAATTATGTTACAGCAAATTTACATAAAGTTGGAATTAGAGTTCCTTCAAATGATATATTTAAAGAGATTGCAAATAGATTTGATGGAATTATTGTTGCAACAAGTGCCAATAAGTCTGGGGCATTTCCTGCTTCTTCTTTAGAGCAGGTTTTGAAATCACTCGACGGTTCAATTGAGGCTGTATTTGATAATGATTCAGTCATAACAGGGCTTGCTTCAACTGTTCTTGATTTAACAACAAAACCTTATAGAGTTATTAGGTCTGGATTTATAACAGGAGAAGATATTTCAGAATTACTTGGAAAGCAGGTATTGCTTTCAGATGATGGTGATATTTCTGGAACTATAAAACAACTATCTAAATTAAATATAATTGTTGTTGAGGGTATGAGAGATAATGTTCTAAATAAAATTAAAGAACTTTATGAGAAATGTTCAAAAGAACATGAAGATAAAGTTGGTGTTCTTTTGGCTGATGGAAGTGAAGAGAAAACTGGAATTTTAAAACATACCAAATTTTTGGGTTCAGTTAATGAACTTGATCACATTGTAGAAAGTTTCTTTGCTTGTATCAGAGCTTTCGAAAATGAGAAGATGGATATAGTTATTGTCGAAGGAATAAGTCGTGAAGACAGAGGTTGGGCAGTAATGGATAGAATTTGTTCCTATGCTTCAGAAGTAATCTCTGTTTAAAAAATATTTTTTTAAGGAGAAAAAAAATGGCTAAAAGTGAAAAAAACGATGAAAAAAATATCCCTAGTGCACTTGAAATGACAAAAGACATAACAGTTGCATGGTTAAATGCCTACAAAACAGACCTTTCAATAAGAAGACAGAGAGGGGTTGTTCCGTTATTCACCCCAACAAATGACGAAGTAGCCGAATTTATTGCCGAAACATATAAAATGGTAAAAGATATCGCTGACGGAAAAGAGATTGTTTTGCCTTCAGAAAAAGAGAAAGAACAGCAAACTATTGAAGCAAATAAATTTCCAAAACTCGATCTTCCAATAGCTGATGTCAAGAAAAATCCTGCACTTGATTTGTCATCACTTCCAAAGGCAGATAGTTCAGATGTTCTAAAACATCTCGAATTAGAAACAGAAGTTAAACCAGCAAAAAAAGGTTCTAAAAAATAAATGGGAAATGTAAAACCTGTTGCAAAGGTAAAACTTTTTGTCGCAATGCTTTCTCCAAATATTGAACTTTTTGACAAGGCAATACCTTATCTTGAAAAAGAGTTTGGAAAAGTTGATTCTGAAAGTGATATTATTCCTTTTGCATATACAGAATTTTATGAAAAAGAAATGGGGAAAGGAATAATGAGAAAATTTTATTCCTTTTCCCAACTAATAGATCCAATGGATTTATCTGAAATAAAGATAAAGACTAATTCTATTGAGAAAGATTTTTTTACTGTTGATGGAAATAGGACAATAAATCTCGATCCAGGTTATATTGCTCTTTCGAAGTTAGTTCTTGCTTCTGTAAAAGAGAGACCACATAGGATTTGTATTGGAAATGGGATTTTTGCAGAAATAACACTTTATTTTGAAAAAAAGAGTTTTAGGGCTTGGGAGAGGACATATCCTGACTATGCTTCACAGGAATATATTTCTTACTTAAATAAAGTCAGAAATATATATGCAGAAAATTTAAAAGAAAATAAAAATTTTTAGTTTTTATATAAGATATAGGGAAAATAAGAAATGTTTTTTGATAGACAAAGACAGATTGAAAATCTATTAAAAAAATATATAGACTTATTGAGAGAATCTGTTGATTCATTTGAAAGGGGGATTTCTCTTTTTATTTCAGAGGGATTGTCTGAAGAATTCCAAAAATATGCACATCAAACACATAAATTTGAATCTGAAATGGATTCAATAAGACATGATATTGCTTATGAAATGTATTCAAAGACAATTTTACCTGAGTCAAGAGGTGATATACTTCGCATATTGGAATTGGCGGATAAAATACCTGGTTGTATGCAGTCTGTAATGTTTGATTTAAGTATTGGTTCTATTGATCTTCCAGATTATATTTTGGAAGATTTTAAATTATTGATAGAAAATTCTTGTATAGCTGTTAGAAATGTTTCTGATTGTTTTTTAAGTATTTTTTCTGATAAAAATAAAGTTTTGAAATTGGCAAAAGAAACAGATAGAGATGAAAGTAAATGTGATAGTTTTCAGCATAGTATTTTGTCTGCTATTTTTAAAAATTCATCTGATATTGGATTTAATGTTTTGATAAAACTTTTTATTGAAAAAGTTGGCGATATTAGTAATTGTTCTGAAAAAGTTTCTGATCAGGCTATCATAATAAGTGTAAAGGGGCAGATATAGTAGTTGTTTACTCCGTTTCATTTTCTTGGTGGAGCTTTTTTAGGTTGGTCTATAGGTGGTATGGATTTTGCAGCTCTTTTTGGAGCAGCAATTTCTGCTAAAATGGTTAGATATTGGCATGGTGTTATTTTTGCCTGTATTTTTTGTATTTTGGGCTGTCTTATTCAAGGTGGTCAAGGAATTGAAACAATAAGTAAACTTACTACACAAAGTATAAATACTGCACTTATTTCTTCTATTGCAGCAGCTTGTGCTATAACGATTTTAAATATTTTTAAACTTCCAGTTCCTACATCTCAAGCAGTTGTCGGTGGGATTGCAGGAATAGCAATCATGACTGGAAATTTTCAAATAGGCTCATTTGCAAAAGTTATTTCCTGTTGGATTGCCACTCCTATAACTGGTTTTGTTCTTGCTATTCCAATTTATTTAATATTAGGAACGATTATAAATCGTTTTAATTTTAATATTTTTCAAAGAGATGTTTTTTATAGGATTAGTCTTATATTAGTTGGTTGTTATGCCTCTTATGCAATGGGGGCAAATACTGTTGCAAATGTAGGAGCTGTTTTTGTTGGTGCTAAAGTAATGAATTCTTTTCAGGCTGCTCTGTTTGGTGGTATTTTTATATTGATTGGAATTATTACATTTAGTAAGAGAGTTATTGGAACTGTTGGAAGTGGAATAATTAAACTTGATGCGTTTTCTTCACTCTCTGCTGTTTTGACAGAAGCGATTACAGCTCATTTTTTTGCTTGTATAGGTGTACCTGTTTCTATGACTCAAGCTCTCATTGGTGCCATAGTTGGAATAGGGATTGTAAGGGGATTTAAGTCAATAAGAGTTGGAAATTTGTGGCGTATATTGGCAGGGTGGATTATAATGCCTATTTTTGCATGTATAATGTGTTTAATTATTTATTCACTTGTTAAATATATTTGGCCAATGTGGATATAAATTAACTCGTTGTGCTAATTAATTAATATTTTAAAATATACCAAAATAGTCACTATTTAGAAGCGATGTCATTGCGAGGGAGCTGTGCGACCGTGGCAATCTCAACCACTTAATTTTAATTTAGCAATTTATTAAATAGATCATAATCTCATTCTACGATAGAGGCGATCGACTCAATTTTTAAGTAAATTCTGAGCCTCGCAATGACAAACTGGCAGTGTACAGTCATATATTGGATAGTTTATAGCAACTTTTTATTTACTTATTTTTAAAAAAATAACTAACACAACGAGTTAACTTTGTGATAAAATAGGCATTATAATCTTGAGGATGGAAGACTTAGGACTGAAGAGGTTTGTATGGAAGATAATAAAATAACATGTCCACGTTGTGAAGGAAGTGGATTATGTATTGAATGTGAAGGTAAGGGATTTATTCCTTGTCCTGATTGTAATGAAAATATATCTACTTCTTGTAAAAAATGTTCTGGAACAGGGAAAATTTTTTGTTCACCAAAATGTGAAGTTTGTGATGGAAAAGGATATATAGATTATTCGACAAGTTCTTATGGAGGTGGCGAACTTCCTAAATATAGAGAAGAATCTTTTGTTGTTTCTATTATTCCACAAAAACCTGTAGCAACTTTTGTTTTACTTGTTATTTCTGTTCTCTGCACTGTTTTCAGCGGAATTTTATTTGGTGAGGGCAATCTTTTATGGTATTTGGGTGTATTTATTCCTGTTCTTGCCAAAGACGGAGAATGGTGGAGATTTATAACTTCAATGTTTTTGCACGGAAATTTTTGGCATCTTGCTTTTAATATGTATTTTCTTTATTGTGTTGGACCTATTATTGAACAATTAATGGGAACAAAAAAATATTTGATGTTATATTTTATTTCTGGAATACTTGGCAGTGTTTTAAGTATGATATTAATGCCTAAAGTAGCTTCTGTTGGAGCTTCTGGTGCTTTATTTGGACTTTTTGCTTCATATTTTGCATTACATGCAAGATTTCATTGTTTCCCACAAAACGTTATGAAAAATCTTTATTTTTGGCTCGGAGTTAATGTGTTGTTTGGAATATTAATGCCGAGTATAAATATGTGGGCTCATGTTGGTGGATTTTTAAGTGGTTTTTTGTTTATTTATTTGTTCCCAAATCCAGATAAAAGAAATTTTAGAAGATAGTCATGAAAATTATTATATATGGAATAACTGATATTTCTTATCTCATCGTGAAAGATTTATGTAAAACTCATGATATAACTCTTATTGATGATAAAGAAGAATTACCTTCAAAATTTGAGAAACTTGATATAAGTTTCATTTCAGGTAATATTTCTGATAAATCTGTTTTGAAAAGTGCTAATGTTTCGGAATGTGATTTGTTTATTGCCTGTAGTGGGTATGATGAATCAAATATTGTAGCTTCATGGTCTGTAATGAGAGTTTCAAATATTGAAACAGTTTGTTTTGTGAGTAAACTTGAATATTTTCATAACATATCTACTGATGATTTTTTTATATCAGAAGTTGGAATTGACCATGTTATGTGGCCAGAAGAATCACTTGTAAGAGAAATTTTTAGAATTGTTTCTGTTCCTGAAGTTGTTTATGTGGATTATTTTGAAAAAGGAAAAGCAAGGCTTTTTGAATATAAGATAAAAGAGGATTTTCCACTTTTAAATAAAGAGTTGAAATATTGCTCATTTCCTCCTGAGACAATTATGGTTGCACTTACTAGAAATGGGGAATTATTTATTCCAAATGGTTCAACTAAAATTCTTGCAGGTGATAAACCTATTTTTGTTGGAAGTCAAAAGGGAATGAGTCTTTTAGCTCGTAATTTTTTTTCAACAAAAGAAGAAAGAATTGACAGTGCTGTTATAATTGGCGGTGGAAATATTGGATTTATGCTTGCAAAAAGGCTTGAATCTGTAAATATATCTACAAAGATAATAGAAAAAGATAAGAGTAGATGTGAATATCTTGCAGATAAACTGTCAAAAACACTTATTATAAATTCTTCTGGTGTTGACACAGACTTATTTTATGAAGAGGAAATTGGTGAAGCAGATGCTGTCATAAATGTAACAAGTAATGATGAAACAAACTTATTTTGTTCTGTTTTAGCTCGTCAATTAGGGGCTAAAAAAATTTTTTCAAAAACGAGTTCAGATTCGTTAGTACCGATTTTTGAAAAAGCAGGTGTTGATGTAATACTTTCACCAGGTAGAACGATTTTAAATGAATTAAAGAGCAGAATAATAAATAAGGATGAAAATATTTTATCTCTTGTTGGAAAGGGGCAGGGAAGTCTTTTTGAAATTGATGTCCCTTTTGCTTTTGATGGTTACCAAGTAAAAGACCTTCATTTGCCTTATAATGCGATTATTGCTGTTGTAAAAAAAGTTCGTAAAGTTACAATTCCAAAAGGTAATACTGTATTGAATAAAAATGATAAGATGATTATTTTTACTAAATCTGAAAATGCTGTTGGGGTAAAAGAATTCTTTAGAAAAAAAGAAGATAATTTAAATGAGACTTGATTATATTACAAGTGTTATCGGAATCGTTTTGATGTATTTCGGTGCATTGTTTTTATTTCCAATATTTGTTGCTATATATTATTCCGAATATTTAGCTATTTTTCCATTTTTAATAGGAGGAATAGCTTCTAATTTGTTTGGATTATTTTTGTACAAATTATTCGGTATAAAAACTGAACTTAAAGAGATAAAGAAAAAAGAAGCTCTATGTATAGTTGCTTGTATTTGGGTATTGCTTTCTCTTTTTGCCTCTATACCATTTTTATTTTTTGGACTTTCCTTAGTTGATTCAATTTTTGAAGCTACATCAGGAATTTCTACGTGTGGAGCTTCAATATTAACTGATTTTTCAATGTTGCCGAAGAGTGGTTTTTTTTGGAGATCCTTTTGTCAATGGCTTGGTGGTATTGGAATAATCGTTATATTTATTGCAGTCCTTCCACAATTTGCTTTTGCAGGACGACAATTTTTCTTTTCTGAATCGGCCCTGCAGAGTAGTGATAGAAATACATTTAGAGTTCAGTATTATGCTTATAACATTATAGCTGTTTATATAATTTTATCTATATCGGCTGTTATTGCTTTAAAATGTGCTGGAATGCCATTTTTTGATTCTGTCTGTAATATGTTTTCCATGATTTCAGCAGGTGGTCTTTCACCACATCCAAATAGTATAGCTGGATATCATAGCAATGCTATTGTTTGGGTATGTATAGTATTCATGTTCCTCGCTGGTGTTAATTTTACTATTCAATATAAAGTCATTTTTCAAAGAAATTTTAAAATACTATTGAGGAATTCAGAATACAATTTTTATTTTATATTTTTTATAATTGCATCACTTTTAGTTACAATCTTAATAACATGTGATCCTAATTCTGTTTGTAAAGGAATGTGGTCTGATAATTTTAGAAATTCACTTTTTCATACTCTATCAATCATGACGAGCACAGGATTTTATTGTGTAGATCACGATCTTTGGGATTCAAAAGCAAAAATGGTTTTAATATCTTTGATTTTTATGGGAGCCTCAGCAGGTTCTGCTGGAGGTGGTTTAAAAATAGCTCGAATTGTTTATATTATGAGATTTTTAGTTAGAGAAGTTAAATTATTGCTACATCCAAAGGCGATAATCCCAATAAAATTAGATCAAAAATCAGTTGCTGAATCTATTGGTCAACAAATAATTAGTTTTGTATTTTTATATTTTGCAGTTTATCTTATTATTGGTTTTATCATAACCATGATTGAAAATGATATACTCAAAGGTTTTCTTTCTACAGCAATAACATTGGGAAATACAGGACTTGGTTTTGCACCTTTTGGACCAACAGGCGGATTTGCTCACATGAGTACAATATCGAAATATATATTGTCTTTGACCATGATAATTGGACGACTTGAACTCATTCCATTTTTGATTATATTTAATAAAGATTACTGGCATATAAGTAGAAAATAATAAAAAAATGTGTTGTGATTTTTCACAACACATTTTTTCACTTTATGTATTAACGATTGTGGTAGCGATTGTGATGACCTGGATGATGTGGTTTGTGGTGTGGCTTATGATGTCTTTCAACTACTTTACAATTATGACATCTGCATTTTGGTGAACATTCACCTGGACGGCAAAAACCATCTCTTATACATCTGCAATTTGGTGGACATATACGTTTGTGATTTTTATGATGTTGTTTTTTGTGATGTTTGTGATGCTTTTGTGCTACTATTTGAGGAGTTCCTACATTTACTTGTATTACATTTGCAAATGCAGAACAAGTGCTTAAGAAGAACATGAATATTACTGCTATTATTGTAACTTTTTTATTCATAATTTTTTACCTCTTTCTTTATTTTTTTCTTAATATTAAAGTAGTAGTTTTTTTTTATTATATTTCATTAAAAAAAATTAAATATTTTATTTTTTTATCTGTTCACATTTAAGAAAACTATTTAATTTTTCTCCCTGATTCTTCTTAGCATAGCAAATTCATCGAGATTTTTATCGAGCATAGCCGTATCGCTACTATGAACAACTTCTCTATATTTTCCATCTCCACAGAGAATAGGATTTGGCAAAGTCAATGAAGTTATATCTCCATTTGGTGTCAACATTTCCAAGGTCTCACCTGCATACATGTTGCCTTTTACTTTAAATTCCCTCATGTCATCTTTTATATTTCCTGTACCATGAGCTATAAATTCTGCGTCAGAAATATATTTTGCTAAATCTGTGCTGTAGTCATTTTCATTGACTTGACCATTTCTCATGAAACCTTCCGAATATCTTCTGTTTGATACTCTTGAAAGAAGTTCTAAACATTTTTCATCAGGTATTTCTTTTCCGTTGAGTAATTGTCTATAAATAGAAACAACAGAAGCCAAATAATGAATATTTTTCATTCTACCTTCTATTTTTAGTGAAGTTACCCCCACTTCTTGAAGTTGTTTTACAAATCTGTAAAGTGCTAAATCCCTTGAATTGAACAAATAAAGTCCTCTTTCATCTTCAAATACAGGCATATACTCATTTGGTCTCGTCTCTTCTGAAAGATAGTATTTCCACCTACAACTTTGGGCACATTGTCCCTTATTTGCTCCTCTTTTTGCAAGATAATCACTTATTGCACACCTACCAGAATATGAAAAACAGACTGAGCCATGAATAAAAACTTCAGTTTCTATTTTTCCATTTGTGTCTTCTGCTATCTGTTTTATTTCATTAAAAGAAAGTTCTCTTGCTAAATTTACTCTTGTAGCTCCCATTTTTGAATAAAAAAGTGATGTTTGAGAACTCACAGTATTTGCCTGTGTGCTTACATGAATTGGAATTTTAGGACATGTTTCAATAAGTGTTGAGATAAGCCCAACATCTGCAACAATAAAAGCGTCTACTCCTATTTCTTCGAGCCTTCGAGCTGTTTTTTTGAGGTCTTCATATTCATTGGAGCGTGGATATATATTTAATGTTATAAATCCCTGTTTTCCTAATTTATGTAAATGATTTAATCCCTCTTCAGCTTCTTCAAAAGTAAAATTTCCTGCAAAACTTCTGAGAGAAAAATTTTTCATTCCAAAATATACTTCGTCTGCCCCATAAGCAGAAACCCAGTAAAGTTTTTCAAGAGTTCCTGCAGGTGCTAATAACTTCGTCATTTCTTTTGTCCTTCCGTTATCGTATTTAGTCTGTACTATTTTGTCAGTCGCCTGCTGTTGTTAGTATAGTGTCATTAAAGTTATAATTAACCCATTGTGTTAGTTAATTCAAAAAAATAAGTAAATAAAAAGTTACTGAAAACTATCCAATATATGCCTATTTACTATCACTTTGTCATTGCGAGGCGAAGCCGTGGCAATCTAAGCCTGTAAATTATTATTTACTTGAAAAATAAGTCGATCGCTTCTAGTTTATAGTATTGTAGCAGACTTGTTTTATAAACTACTAAATTTAAACTAAGCGGTTGACATTGCCCCTATCTTTTTCTCCAAATTCGATTATAATCATCTAAATCTACATTTGGATCAAATAGAGAAGAATTTGTCTGCACTATTGTTCCATCATCACTTTCAAATGTATGCCTGTAACTATCACCAACATTATATGGTAGCTCCGTCCAATTGCGACTATAATTAAAATCCTTGTCTGGCTCAAATAGAGAAGAATTTGTCCTAATTATCGTTCCATCATCTCTTTCAAAAGCATACATATAATTATAATCACCTTTATAGGCTCTTTCTGTTGTTGAATCCTCCTCATGAGTATTATTTATTTGAGTATTATTTTGAGTGTTATTATTTATGTGATTACCATTTGTTCGACTGTGATACATAGCCCTGATTCTATCTTGAGATTCAGAAGTATTTCTATTTATGCTTCTGTAAATCTCGTCTATTTCTTTTCTTGTCTGTGCTATTTTATCCCAAGATGAAGATGTATTACTTGTTTTTTGAGATGATGATTTACTCTTTTGTGAAAAGAATGAATCTTTTAATTTTAACCAATTTTTATCTATTTGAATTTGTTGTATTTTCTTTGATAATTCAGAAAATAAATTTTGATGTTCATTTTTTAATGTTACTCTTATTTCTTTTATACTACCAGGATTTAAATCAAGTACCATGCCGTTTGGAAACATAAAAGGAGTTAACATATTAAAAGGAACAGGTTCTCTTATTGAGGCTATTTCTAAAGTTGTTATAGTATCAAAACCATTTATTTTTCCACTTATTGTTGCAGATCTGTATGTATATTGTCCATAGTGAGCCAATGAATTAACCCCAATAGATTTAAAGCCGTTTATTTTTTGGTTTATGTGTGATTTTATGCTCTGTTCTACTTTTTGTGAAGGCTGATTTGTTTCTCTTAATATCCTAAAATTGAATATTTGTTGTTGCAACATTTGCATTATAGAAAAATATTCCACATCAGCACTGACATAATGTAATCCAAAAGCAATAGGCAAAATGGAAAAACTTTCTACTTTGTCAGGACTTTCTGCCGTTATGTATATGACTATATTTTTATTTGGAAAATTCCAAACTATATTTGGAGTATAATTCCAACCTGTTGGAATTTCCATTGTTCCAAATGTCGTTTTAAACATTGGATCGACAATATTAATTTTTGTATAAGTGAAATTTGTATTATTGACCATTTTGATTTTCCAATGGATTTATGATTTGCATTTCTGTCCATTCTTTACCTGACAACCCTCCGCCTGAATTTGGATCAAATGCAGGTGAATCAGATTCAATTATTGTTCCATCTTTTGATTGCCAAATGTGATTTGCTGTACTGTCAACAGTTCTTCGTCCATCTATTGGACTTTCAACAAGTGATTGACCTGTTCTATAATATCCCCATGCTTCTCTCACTCTGTCCATCGACTCAGATGTGTTTTGTTGCATTTCTCTTGAAATATTGTTTATATCAGCAATATGCTGTGAAACAATATTTGCCATTCTCTCTCTACTCTGTGCAATTTCTGTTGTTGCCCTTTGGGCTAATTGTGAAGTAAATTTATCTCTTGCTGATAACCATCTTTGATCAATATTTAATTTTGATATTTTTTCTTCAAGATTTGGAAGAAGGTGTTCATGCTCAGATTTTACAGTTCTTACACAAGTTATTATTTGACCAATATTTGAATCATATTCTATTCCATTTGGTAATTTTATAATACCATGATACATGGATTTTGGAATAGGAAGTCTTATTGATAATATCTCAATAACAGTTACTGTATCCCTACCGTTTATTTTTCCAGTTATCTTAGAATTTCTATATGTGTATGAGCCATTATGTGCAAGTGGTACTTGTACATTTCTGTAAGTATTCAGAAGAGAATTAATTTGGTCTTTTATCTTTTGATTTGGTTCTGTTGTTGATTCTATTACTTTAAAATCATTTATTCGTTTTTTTAATTCTGATACTTGTGAATTGTACTCTGCATCTGCTTTTACATAAGGAAGTCCAATACTTATTGGTTGATACCAAAAACTTTCAATTCCATCAGGGGCTATTCCTGATATACCACCAACAATATTTCCAGATGAGGCATTCCAAAATATATTTGGCTTGTAACTCCACCCCGCAGGAATTTCCATTGTACATAGAGGGGTATTTATGTTTGGATCTATAATTGTTACTGTTTCATAATGGTAATCATAATTTAAATTAGCTTGTTTGGACTTAGTAATTTTATTTTTTGTGACTGTTTTTGGGGGAATATTAGCAATATTTGTTTTGCCGTCTTCATCATTATCCCATTCTACAACAACTCCACTAACTTCGACTTCTCCATCATCTTCGTTATCTGATTCTACTTCAACTGCCTCTGGATCATTGGGAGTTTGAGATTTTGGAGCTACTGCAACTTTTGATTCTTTTTCTTCTTTTAATGTCTGTTTCTGTTCAGTTGTCTGTTTTGTCGTCTGTGCATTTTCTTTCTTTTCAAAACAACCTGTTGACAGCATTGCCAAACATATTGCAATTATCGCCAATATTTTTTTCATGTTTTTTCCTCTTTTATAGGTACATTCTTATAATTTTATTTTCGACGATCTTATAAAAATTTCTTTCAATTTTCAAGGTTTATAAAAATTTTAAAAGAACTTTATAAAAATTACAGCAATTTTGATGGGGCTTTGAAAAAATAAAATAATTTGTTATCTTCTTTCACAACTTTTTGGGTGCAATACGCTCACTAGTTCTCTTTTTTCCACATATATAGTTCTAATGCAAGATACTACTACGGAAAAAAGACATATCGTTCGCTGTATTGCAGTGCACAAAAGTTGTTCATTTAGAGTTTTTTCACAGTCCTATAATAAAAAACTGGAGGTAAATTGAATAAATATATTTCATTTTTTGCAACTATTTTATTATTAATGATAATTCCAAATTGTGCTTTTGCTTATATTGCTGTTTCAAATGGATATATTGAAAAAGGCAGAGCTGTAAAAATAAAAGAAGAATCCGCAAAAGAGAGTTTTATCATTTATGCAGAAGACAAAGTAGAAATGGGAGAATTGACAGAACCTGAAAATTCTGGAATATTTGCTCTTAGAGATGTCAGGGATTCTTATGACAGTGAAATAAACACTGTATATAGCCCAGTTCGTGAAAAAAGAAATTTTTTCTCTACAGATAGAGCTATAGTATTGAAGAAGAAAATAAAACTTCCAAAAGAGGGAAAAGTTGATTTTTCTTTTGGAGTTAAATTCAACAATGGAAAAGAATCAAAAATAACTTGGGAATATAGAGTTTTTGCAGATGATTATTCGAGATTGTCAAGAAAGATCAACAATGGAAGTAATTTTGGAGTTTATGATGGTGATCCTATTTCAGAAGTAGAATTGACAAACTTTTTTCCCATTGATTTTTTGAAAAATCAAGATGGAGAATCTTCTGAAGTTGAAATTGATTTTAATGGGGAAATTCAAAAATTTACTTTTTCTGAATTAAAATTTGCTCCTCAAACTTCAGATAAATCACTTTTGATAAAACCAGTAATAGACACAAGTTTTATATGGAGAGTTACAATTTTAAAAGTTACTGATAAGGAAAATATCATTGAATATGAAGAGACTGGAAGAAGTGAAGGAAGTAAAGATTACATTTGGAATAACAAAAATTTCTTTGGTGTAAATGCTTCTCCTGGTAAATATGTATTTATTGCAGATGTTTTCTTAAAAAACAATTATGAAACGGCTCGAATGCCTATTTTAAAAAAGGAAATAGAAATTCCACATTATGATAGACTTTGGGTTTTAAACACAGATGGTGCAGTTATATCTGATTCCAATTTTGGAAAGGTAATTGATAAAAAAATAAAACAGAAAAAACTTTGCAAAGGTTTTGTCTATTGTTCACTTCCTGGTGCTTATCAATATGCTTTGAACAGAATTTATATGAGAAGAGCAACAGATAAATTCAAGATTTTTTTGATAAAAGATGATATTGATAAAGATTCTGTAACCTGTTATATAAATTCTGACATAAGAAAAAATTATCCAGTTGTCTTAAAAAGAAAATCAAATGGTTATTTTGAGGGAGAGATAAAAACTGTTCTATCTGATAGAGACACAGAAACTGAAATGTCATTTGGTCCAAAATGCTGTTCTAAAAAAAGTTTTGCATATTTAGATGTAACACACCCTGAAGATTCTTTGGCATTTGAATCTATTCTTTCTTCCGCAGGTTGGATTTCACATGGAGCATTTCAAGCAGATGAACCTGAAGAAATGCCAAAAAAAGAACGCTCTCTATTTATTGCAGATTTCGTGAGAAGTGGGGGATATGAAAAATTAATATTCTCTGTAAATGATGTAAAATCTCAATGTTTAATTAAAAATCAGGCTTATCTATTTTATTACTCAGGTCATGGTTGGGGAGATGGATGTATTTATTTAGATGACAAAACTTGTTTCTATCCTGATTTAGAGTTTGAACCAGGTGATTGGAGTGACGGAATGGCTGCTGCTATATTTTCATCTTGTTCTGTCCTCGATATCAAAAATTTAAACAACCACAATTTTACACTTCTTGGAAAAGTTAGACTTTCACCTGGCAAATTTTGGGCAGCTGCTGCAGGAAAAGATGTCGCTCTATTGGGATATAATTGGTCAACATTTGAGGGAAAGCCACCAAATGCCTTTGACACAAGAGTAATAAGAACATTCTTACCACGCTTTTTATCAGGTTCAGCACCTGTTGATTCATGGTTTAATGCAAATTTCTCTCAAAATGAAGGCGTTTCTGTCTGTGCAATTTATAAAGATACTTATTATTATGTGCAGGGTGGAATAAAAACGCTTCCTGCCTCAAAGTGGTAAAATCAAAAAGTAGTAATAAAAAAAAAGGCTGTGAAATTTTTCACAGCCCCTTTTTTAGTTACCACTTTGAATTATAAAATATGTTAATTATTTGTCTAGTCGTCTTCGACGGGCTGCTTATGGCTTCTTATGAAAACGAGGATCATTACCTTGATCAGTGATTACATCAGGATGATAGGAATCAGTGTCCTTGTTACCACTACTACCAGTGTTACTATCGCCACCTGAGTCAGTAGGTTTAGGTGGTTTATAATCTGGCAAAGAATTAAGTGTTTCCTCTAAAGCTAGGATTGTACTTGTTCCAACTGGTCTCAATGTTGAATTTTCTAAAAATTCCAGCGGACATCCTCTATCAGAATTCTTAAACATATTTGCTACAGAATTATTACTAACACTAGAATTACTATCAACTCTTGAAAGTGCATTTCTATCTTGAGTTAATACCCAAGACGAAGTAATAGCATTAGCATCACTACTATTACTCAATAGTGAAAATGTATTACTTATATACACTTGATTACAAGCATGTACGATAATAGCTCCATTTTTTTCAATATTTTCATCATATTTTTTATATTTTTCATATTTTGCATCTTTTTTTAGATCAACATTGACATCAGGTAAAGCATTTATAGTTATACTGTTCATAGAAAAAATAGTACCAATTCCTTTTATGGAACCATTTACTACTAAATTACCTGTTACAAATAAAACAGGATAATTAGCTTTATTATCTTCTGGCATACGTTCATTTGGGGCTAATATCAAGTCTCCATCTATTACAACAGTAGCATATATAGGAATGATTATAATATTTCGACCTTTTAAAAGATATATATTTTTATTGTTCTTACCATCAGAATCACTAAAAGATTCGGTAGGTATTGAAGCTGTAACATTTTTTTCAGGAAGAGGACTTTCTGATATATTTAATTTTTCTCTTATATGTTTGTTGTCAAATTTATATACTGCAGTTATATCTCCATTTGCATCTTTTGCTAATGGCAATGTATCTATGGCTTTACCTATTTGGTTTCCATCTATATTTACATCTTTAAGATTATCTTGAACAGCATCAAAAATACTATCATAATAATATTTATCCATATTATGTTTTAAATATAGTTTCTTCAAAGGACTAATAGGTAATTTACCAACTGGTTCTTTATTATCCTTATCAACATCTTTATTTGCAATAAATACATGTGGAATTTCTTCTTCATCTGTACCTTTATCATATTTATACTGCTCTGCCACATTGAGAGATTTTACCATATCCATTATAAAACATCTCGATGATTCAGAGGTTATGTCCCTATATTGATTATTTTTTACTTTTTCATTTTTATGTTCACTACTTTTTCCATATGTTTTATCTGATGAAATATAAAATTCATTATTATATAAAAGGTAATAATTTGATATTGGATTACTCGATAAATCAAAAGAAGTCAAATATCCATTTTTAGGCATAGGTATTGATAATATACCACTCATATTGCCGAAACGATTTATCCAAGGAGTCATAGGAGATTGTGTTAGTTGTGAATATACTGCATTCAATCCAACAATATTTGCTCTGTCATTTTTATTTTTATCATCTCTTGGAATATAATAAATCCCACTTGAATATATTCCCATATAATCCATTATATAATTAGCCGTAAGAGTTATTTTTATTTTATCTTTAGATGAAGTACCATAACTACCTGTTGATTGTATCTTTCCATTTTCATAAGAATATTCACATGAAAAAAAACCTTCATTATCTATCTTGTTGGCATTATCAGTAAAATCTACAGATTTTTTTGTTTGTTTTAGTTCATATAACTCTTTCCAAGTTATATGAGTGCCATTTTTTTTGTAATAAGCATCTATTGCTTCTTCTATTTCTTCAGTAGCTTTATTTAATCCAACTCTTGCTACCTGATATGCTTTTTCTCTATCACTTTGAACAGTGATCAATTCTGCATTTTTTCTATTTATATTGAACATTGTCATCAATATTATTAGAAGAACGACACTTAAAAGACATGTAGCTATAATAAGAGAACCTTTTCTTTTTTTCATTTTTAACCTCTTTAATTTTTTATGATTGATTTATTGGCAATATAACCCAGTCAACTTCAAAATTCTCTGCTTTAGCTGTTGCATTACCATTTACAGCCTTTCTTCCCTCTACATTACTACCGCCATATACTCCATAATCAAGCAATAATCTCATTTTAAAAGCAGGATATGATTTTTTTGAAATTTTAAAAGATTTTATATTTTTTGACAACAATTGTTTCTGTAAATTGCTATTTTTTTTCAATAACATCTCGAGTAAATTGAAAGGATCCGCCTGTTCAGATACACCTAATTTTTTTCTCCATTCATCTACAGTCAATTTTTCAAACATTGTTACACTTTTATTCTCAATTTCTTTATTATCTTCATTTTTTTTATATTTATAAGTAAATCTTACTTCATAAAATTTATTTTTATCTTTTTCCCCATTTCCTAAAATTTTGCCGTCTTTATCATGAATATACAACACATATCCAGTCCAATTTTTTTTTGACAGTTTTTCCTGAATTTCGTCCATACACTCATAAGTATGCGAACGATATCCTGTTTCTTCTGGAGTTATTTCATTTCTTGAATAAATTTCTGTCAATATTGGAAAACCCACAGCAATACATTCATCTTTTCCATACATTGTTGCTTGGTTTTGACATGTAAATATAGTAACCAAATTTGGAGCACTATATTTCATATTTTTGTATATTTTTTCAGAGACTATTAGACCGTCATTTAAGACATCCATATTTTTTTCAGTATGTCTATTTATTTTTATACCTTTGTCCATCAAATATCCAAAAATTAATACAATTCCACCTGAAATCAACAAAGTTATCAATATTTCAAGCAAAGAAAATCCCTTGTTTTTTTGTCTCATTATCTCTCCAAAATTCTAATTTACAATTCCAGTTCCCAATTTTAAATCAGATGTTATCTCATAAATATTCAATGGATAATGTCCATTATTCTTTTTTTCTGCAGAATAAAGCGTTCTTACTTTTATTTTTATTTTTTTCCCAACAATGGTTCCTTCTTTTACAATGTCTTTTGACTCACAATTTGTCAATAAAATAAAGCATTTAAATCCAGGATTTAATTCATTTAACTTTTTAGTTTCATAATTTATATATGCTTCTTCTATTTTTTTATAATTGTTATATCTAATATTTTCATCTATACTTGTTTTAAATAATTGCTCTATTTCACTGTAACTAAAATGCGGACGAGTTACTAGTCCTTTCTCTCCTCCTTCTCCTATGGTTGGACCATTTGGAACAGGAGTTTCATTAGGAGTAATAAATTGATCCAAAACATCATCCAGTCCATTTGTTTCACTATCTACTGTTATAATAGAGTCAAGCTCTTCCCCCTTATCATCATTAATATCATTAATCGTCTCTCCCATACCTTTATTAGTTGTATTAATTGATGAAACATTAGCATTAGCTAATTGATATTCATCTGAGGGGGCTTTTATTACATATTTTGTAAAAAAAGCATCTTCTCTTTCTATCTTACTTTCATTGTTTTCTGAATCTACCAAATAAGATGATTTAAATAACAATATTGTAGCATGTGAAGGTAGAGCCTGATGGGCTTGATCTTCAACTTTTATCGTCATTTCTGAATCTTGCAATTCACTTTTTGCCACAGCTATTGCCTGTATCTTATTTTGATTTCTTTTAGACATAGTTGCCCCAACAAATGAAAGCATAGAAACAATAACGATTCCAAGTATCCACATACTTACAATTGTTTCAATAAGTGTCATTCCAAGTATCTTTTTGTTTTTAAGTAAATATTTATTTTTAATCATATTTTTGTATGTAAATAATTTTCAAAAATACTAATAAAATAATAATAATTTTATTTTGTATTATATGTTTATAATACCTTAAAATTCACAAAAAAACAATAGCAAATAAAAAAAAAGGACTGTTTTTTTATCAGTCCTTTTATATTATTTTTCAAATATACTTTTTATTATTTTGCGTAATCAACAGCTCTTGTCTCTCTTATAACTGTAACTTTTATCTGTCCAGGGTATTCAAGTTCTTCTTCAATTTGTTTTACAATATCTCTTGCCAAAAGAACTGACTTAGTATCATCAACAAATTCAGGTTTTACAATTATTCTTATTTCTCTTCCTGCCTGTATAGCATAAGATTTTTCAACACCTTCAAAATTGTTTGCAACTTTTTCCAATTTTTCGAGGCGTTTGACATAAGCTTCAAGAGATTCTCTACGAGCTCCAGGGCGTGCTGCAGAAATTGCATCACAAGTCTGTATTAATACAGCTTCTATAGTTCTCTGCTCTTCGTCCTCATGGTGTGCCATTATAGCGTGTACAACATCAGGAGATTCGTTATATTTTTCTGCATATTTTGCACCAAGTACAGCATGAGGTCCTTCTACTTCCATGTTTATTACTTTTCCTATATCATGTAGAAGTCCTGCTCTTCTTGCTATCTGCACATCAGCTCCTATTTCTTGGGCTATTGTTCCTGCAAGAAATGATACTTCAAGAGAATGAGCAAGGACATTTTGTCCATAACTTGTGCGGAATTTAAGTTTTCCTAAAACTTTTATGAGTTCAGGGTGTAAACCTGTTACACCAGCTTCAAATACAGCCTGTTCGCCTTCCTGCCATATTCTTGATTCCATTTCTTTTTTGGCTTTTTCAACCATTTCTTCAATTCGTGCAGGATGAATACGTGCATCTATTATGAGTTTTTCCAATGCTAAACGGGCTATTTCTCTTCTTATTGGGTCAAAGCATGACAATACAACAGCTTCTGGAGTATCGTCAATGATTAAATCTACTCCGGTAAGTGATTCAAGCATTCTGATATTTCTGCCTTCACGCCCAATAATTCTTCCTTTCATTTCATCATTTGGAAGAGGAACAACAGATACGGTTGATTCGACAACTTGTTCAGAAGCCCATTTTTGTATTGCTGAAGATATTATTCTTCTTGATTTTAAATCAGCAGTTTCTTTTATCTGCTCTTCCATATTTTTAACTCTTATTGCCAACTCTTGTTTTAATTCAGATTCAGCTTTTTTGAGTATTACATCTTTGGCTTCTTCCAAAGACATCTGAGCTATTCTTTCAAGCTCTTCAAGTCTTTTATTTTCAAGTGAGACAACTTGTTCTTTTCTTTTGGCTATTTCCTGTTCTTTAGAAACTAAGCCTTTTTCTCTTTTTTCTATTGAATCGAGTTTGCGATCAAGATTTTCTTCTTTTTGTTGTATTCTTCTTTCAGAACGTTGAATTTCATTTCTTCGTTCATCTCTTTCTTTTTCTAATTTTGAACGCTCCTTAAAGATTTCATCTTTTGCCTCGATTAATTTTTCTCTTTTTATTGCTTCAGCGGCTTTTTTACCTTCTTCAATGATTATTGTAGCTTCATCTTTTGCTTTTTCAGTTTCTTTTTCTTTTTTTAGTTTATTGGCATACATTCCACCAAAAACACCTATAGCACCGCCTGCAATTAATACTGCCAAATGTTGAATAATTGGGTCGATCTTGAATTCACCTCCTTTTTTCTTTTTTGGGGGGATTGATGATTCATTATTATTTTTTATCATCAAAAAAGATATAACGGCATAATTGAGCCGTTTTTCCTCCTTTGTTTCGATTAATTCAATAAATTTAATTCCTGAGTCCAAATAAAAATGAACTCAGGAACAATAACATTTTTAAATTTACTCTGTTTTTGTTCTTGTAATACCAGCTTTTTCCATTGTTGCCTCAGTGATTTCCTTCAGCATTTCTGGATTATCTTCCAATATCTGTTTTGTATTTTCAAGACCTTGACCGAGTTTGTTGCCATTATAGCTATACCAAGCTCCACTCTTATTGATTATTCCCATTTCTGTTGCTGCGTCAATTATGCTTCCTGTTTTTGAGATACCTTTTCCAAATATGATATCAAATTCAACCTGCTTGAAAGGTGGAGCCATTTTATTTTTGACTATTTTAACTTTAACTCTGTTTCCTATTTGATCTCCACCTGCTTTGACTGCATCACATTTTCTTATGTCAATTCTTAAAGAACTATAGAATTTTAAAGCTCTTCCACCAGGAGTTGTCTCAGGATTTCCGAACATGACACCTATTTTCTCTCTTATTTGGTTGATAAAAATAGCACAAGTCTTTGTCTTGTTTATTACACCTGTCAATTTTCTAAGAGCATGGGACATAAGTCTTGCTTGAAGACCAACATGTTGGTCACCCATATCGCCTTCGATTTCTGCTTTTGGAACTAAAGCAGCAACAGAGTCAATTACTATTACATCTATTGCATTACTTCTTATGAGTGTGTCAACAATTTCAAGTGCTTGCTCGCCTGTATCTGGTTGTGAAACATAGAGATTGTCAACATCAACACCTATCTTTTTTGCATATTCAGGATCAAGAGCATGTTCAACATCTATGAAAGCAGCTATTCCACCTGTTCTCTGAGCTTCTGCAATTATCTGGAGTGCAAGCGTTGTTTTTCCAGAAGATTCAGGACCAAAAATTTCTACTATTCTTCCTCTTGGGATTCCGCCTATGCCTATTGCTATGTCCAAAGAAAGGGCACCTGTTGAAATTGAATTTTCGTCATATTTTGGGTTCATGTCTCCGAGACGCATTATTGAACCCTTGCCGAATTGTTTTTCCAACTGACCTACAACTGCTTCTAATGCTTTTAGCTTATCGTCCATGTCAAAATCCCTCCTATTTCACTTTTTTAGTTCTCTTTTGTCTTCATGAAGAAAGAAAAAATGCTTTCTGTTACAGCAATTTTCAAAAAAACTATTAATTTGGCTGTTAAATAATTTGAATAAGCCGAGTTATTATCAACTTTATATTTTATTTATAACACGCCATTATTAAAATTTTGTGCGTTATTTTGTTAAAAACAATGTATTTTTGTAAAATTTTTGTCAGTTTTTTTCCCTTTTCTGTTACAGCAATTTTTAAATAGTATTTTTGAAAATTGCTGTAATAAAATTGCTGTAAACTACATATTAAAGGCTCTTATAATAATAAAATTTACCAGCAAGCTCTAATTATATACTCAAAAATTTGCTTAATGCTGAAACAAAAACTTAAAAAGCCCTTAAACCCCTATTATAAAAAATAAAGGTTAAGGGCTTAATATTCAGCCATTAAACGGTTTTTGTTTTTAAGCTGTCTCGCCTAAATTAGCTTATTTTTTACTTGCAGAGTTTATATTTTATTCTTTTTATTTGTTCACTAACTGAATTGATTTCTATAGGTAGAAGAGTTGGTGAGAGAGGAACTCTGCAACCGTTCAATCTATCCACCATTATTACGCCTTCTTCATCTTCTACTTCGTCCATTATTTCTTCAGTGTTAAAATAATTTCTTATGAAAACATAAACAAGACATACATCTTCGTAAGGATTGACTGGAAAACCTCTACCCCATAATTCAATTGCATGAGTTGCTATTTCTTCGCAGGATATAGCCTGATCTCCTGCAGACTCCAAAACTCTTTTTATTATTTCGCAAAAACCAGTATTTCTTCCAAAATTATTCATTTGTTTTATTACTCTTCTATTTTTTCCTGTATATATTTTACAGTTTCTTCAATGTTTGTGAGACTTTCAGCATCTTCATCAGGAATTTCAATGTGAAATTCTGTTTCGAGAGCCATTACGAGCTCTACTGCATCGAGAGAATCTGCACCGAGATCATCCGTAAATGAAGCTGTTGGTGTTACTTGGTCTTCATCTACTCCGAGTTGTTCTACTACGAGACTTTTTACTCTTTCAGCTATCTTATTCATTATACTACCTCCAATTTACCGGGTAATTACTTCCGATATTCTTACTTACTATTTAACTTTTTACATATAGTTTCATTTTGAATAGTTTGCAAAATTAATTATATCAAACTTTAGATAAAATTTTTTCAACTTAAATTAAAATAATCCTCTAATTTGATACATAATTAAGAAAATAATTTTATATTATTTCAAATTTCCACAAGTCAATTTTTGACTTGTGGTTTTGTAAATTAATTTTTAGCTACAAAATTAAATATAATAGCTAAATTTGTAATTAAAAATTGCAATATATTTGAAATAATATTTACTAGTTTTTACATGACCATTCCGCCATCGACATGTATAACTTGACCAGTTATATATGATGAATCTGGTCCTGCCAAAAATGAAACACAAGAAGCTATGTGTTCAGGAGTACCTAAATAGCCTAAAGGAATTTGACTATATAGTTTATTTTTAGCTTCATCAGAAAGCTGTTCTGTCATAGCTGTTTTTATAAATCCAGGAGCTATGGCATTTGCAGTTATTCCTCTTGAACCTAGTTCTTTGGCTATTGATTTTGTGAAACCAATGATTCCTGCTTTTGAAGCTGCGTAATTGCACTGACCTGCATTTCCCATTACTCCAACTACTGAAGCTATTGATATGATTCTTCCGCTTTTCTGTTTGAGCATTATTTTTGAGGTTGCTTTTGTGCAGTTGAAAACGCTCTTTAAGTTTATGCTTATTACTTTATCCCATTCGTCTTCTTTCATTCTGAGAAGTAAATTGTCTCTTGTTATTCCTGCATTATTTACAAGTACATCAATTCTTCCAAAATCTTCATGTATCTTTTTTATCATGCCTTCTACATCGCTAAAAGATGATACATCTGCTTTGTATGTATTGCATTTTACACCGCATGCTTCGATTAATGCTTTTGATTCTTCCAAATCTTTTTCATTTAGATCATTTATAGCACAGTGAAAACCATCTTTTGCAAGACGAAGAGCAATTTCTCTTCCGATGCCTCTGCCTGCACCTGTTATTATTGCTACTTTTTCCATTATAATATCTCTCCAAATTTTCTAATTTTTCAATTCATTTATAACCTTTTCCAATGTTTCCATTGTCTCTACATTCATTGTTTTTAATGAAACATCTGTCTTTTTGATCATTCCACAAAGTGCTTTACCTGGTCCAGCTTCTATGAAAATTTCTGTTCCATGGTTAGCCATTGCTCTTATAGAATCTACCCAAAGAACACTTCCCAACATTTGAGCTTTTAAGGCTGAACGGAGTTCTTCGGGAACTGTGGAAATTCTTGCATTTGAATTTGAAACAACTGGAATTTCAGGTTTTTTGAATTCTGCTTTGTCTATAAGCTCTGCAAATGTCTCTGCTGCATCTTTCATCAATCTTGAATGGAATGCTGCCCCTACTTTTAATGGAACAACTCTTTTAGCACCATTGTCTTTCATTATTTCCATTGCTTTTTCCACGCCAGCTATTTCGCCAGATATTACAATCTGCTCAGGTGAATTGAAATTTGCAACTTCAACTATTCCTGCTTCAGAGGCTTCTTCACAATATTTCTTTACATCGTCGAATTTCATTCCCATTATTGCAGCCATTGTTCCTGGGGCTTTGATTCCTGCCTCATTCATGAGTCTTCCTCTTTCTCTGACAAGTTTTATACCATCTTCAAAAGAGATTACTCCTGCAGTTGTGAGTGCTGCATATTCACCTATGCTATGTCCTGCTGTTATGTCTGGATTAATTCCGTTTTCTTTTAAAAGTTGACTTATTGCAACAGACATAACATATATTGCAGGCTGTGTGTTTATTGTCTGCTTTAGGTCTTCTTCACTACCTCTGAAACACATTTCAGAAAGTGAAAAGCCAAGGATTTGATCAGCTTTTTCATACAATTTTTTTACATTTTCTGAATGTTCATATAGGTCTAAACCCATTCCTGTCTTTTGGGCTCCTTGACCTGGAAATACAAATGCTATTCTCATATTATTCTTTATGTCCCCATTTCAATATCATTGAACCCCAAGCAAGTCCTCCACCTATTGCTGTTAGAAGTATTGTATCTCCATCTTTTATTGTTCCATCTTCTATGGCTTCATTTAGAGCAAGGGGGAGTGAAGCACTTGAAGTGTTTCCATATTTTTGAAGATTTACTATTGTTTTCTCTTTTGGGATTCCTAATTTCTTTGCTGCAGAATCTATGATTCTGATATTTGCCTGATGTGGGATAAACCAATCTATGTCTTCTATCTTCATTCCAATTTCATTTATGGAAATCAATGCAGATTCTGGCATTTTTGTAACAGCCTGTCTAAAAACTTCTCTTCCATCCATTTTTACTGAATGTAGTTTTTCTGCTACTGTTTTTTCTGAAGCAGGCATGGCCGATCCACCTGCCGGCATTTTTAGAGCTTCTCCAAAATTTCCGTCTGCTTCCATATGGAAATTTAATATTCCATGACCTTCTTTTCCTGGGCGGAGAACGGCGGCTCCTGCCCCATCACCAAATAGTACACAAGTTGAGCGGTCTTCCCAATTTACAATGCTTGATAATTTTTCACCTGCAACAACAAGAATTGTATCCATTGTTCCAGAAGCTATAAATTGACTTCCTATTGAAAGGCCATATAAAAAACCAGAACATGCAGCTTCTATATCAAAAGCACCTGCATGTTTAATTCCTAAATTTTTGCCAACAAGTACTGCTGATGATGGAAACATCATGTCTGGTGTTACTGTACAACCTATGATGAGCTGTATTTGAGAAATATCTATATTAGCTTTTTTTATAGCAATTTCGGCAGCTTTTGTCATCATGTCTGATGTAGTCATGTCCTTCGATGCTATTCTACGCTCTTTTATGCCTGTTCTAGTGGTTATCCACTCGTCATTTGTTTCTACTATTTTTTCTAAATCAAAATTACTGAGAACTTTTTCAGGAGCATAAGCACCTATCCCAGCAATTTCAACTGCTCTTCCTTTAAACATCTATATTTTTTACCTTTTTTTTAATTTACTTAGATAAAAATAAATTCTATGACATTATTCCATATTGGGAAATGCACATAGAATTCCGAATTTAGTACAAAATTTTATTAATTTTCCTGTGGTTCTTCTGATTTTAGAATAGTTTTGCCTCTATATTTTCCACAAGAGGGGCAGATGTGATGTGTAAGCATAGGAGCTTTACAATTTGGACATGTCGTAAGTGAAGGCATTGTTAAATGAATATTTGCTCTTCTTCTTCTTGTTTTAGAATGTGATGTTTTATATTTGGGATTTGCCATTTTAAATATATCCTCTTTTCTGAATTTTTTCTAAAAACTTAATCAGATTCTCCGCAAGAACATTCTTGGGTATTCCTATCACAACCGCATGACATGCAAATGCCTTTACAGTCTGGCTTGCATATTGTTTTTAAAGGAATTGCCATTAAAATATTCTGTCTAAGGGCTTCAGTTAAGTCGATTTTTGTCCCTTTATATAAAAAATAGTCTTCATCTTTGGAAGGTTGTATTGTTTTGTTAGAAACATCTTCTGCTTGGTAAAAATGTTCATTTATATCGCATTCAACATTCAATTTGAATTCATTTAAACATCTAACACAAACAGCATCTGTTTGACCTTTTATTTTCCCTGTTACAAGGATACATCTTCCCGTATTTGTAAGTTCAAGATCAGATTCAACAAATACATTTATATATCCATCATCTGTCTCTGTACCAATATTTCCCGAAAGATGAATTTCTTTTTTTAAACCTATTTGTTTTTTTAATTCTTTAATATCTTCAATCATTGAATTTTTTTTAAATATATAAATCTTACAGTCATTATATAATAACAAATGATTTTATAAAAATCAAGTCTTTAAATAATAAATGTTTTCTTTTTTTACAGTCATTATATAATAACAAAAGATTTAATAAAAATCAAGACATTTTTTGATAGTAGTAAAAATATTTTTTTATTTCAGATAATTTTATCACTATTTGAAAAAACAAAATCTAAAGGAAAATTTTTCTATAAAAAAAATATATATATTGTTTTAAAAAAATACAGTGATTTAAATAAGAATAGCTATGGAAAATATATCACTTTACAGAAAATGGCGTTCTCAGACATTTAACGATATTGTCAGCCAAGGACATATAACAAAAACACTTACAAATGTGATCAAAAATCCAAAATTACTTGCCCATGCTTATCTATTCTCAGGACCAAGAGGAACTGGAAAGACGAGTATGGCTCGTATTTTTGCAAAATCACTAAATTGTCTCAGCGAATCAGAAGATAAACCTTGTAATAAATGTTCTTGTTGTATAAATATAACAAAAGGCTCTTCAATGGATGTAACAGAAATAGATGCAGCTTCACATACATCTGTTGAAATGGTTAGAGAATATATAATCAACAAGGTCAATTTTGCTCCTTCTGAGGGAAAATATAAAATTTACATAATAGATGAAGTTCATAAGTTGAGTAATTCATCTTTCAATGCTCTCTTAAAAACATTGGAAGAACCGCCAAGCCATGTTGTTTTCATATTGGCAACAACAAATGCGGAAGATATTCCTCCAACAATAATTTCAAGATGTCAGAGGTTTGATTTTCACAGAATAACACATTCTGAAATAGTAAACAGGTTGAGATATATATGTGATAAAGAAAATTTTGCGGTTTCTGACAGTGCATTGAGCATAATAGCTTCAGTATCTTCAGGAGCATTGAGAGATGCTTTAGTATTACTTGAACAGGCAATATCTTTTTCAGATGGAAAAATAACGGCTTCTAATATTTCAGATTTATTGGGAATATCAGATTCTGAAATGTTATTTTCAATAAGTGAACTTGCCAAAAATGGAAAAGTACAAGAATTGATGAAGTTAATAGATAAATTAATATCTGAAGGTAAGGATATATTACGCTTATCAAAAGATTTAACAGAACATTACAGAAAAATTTTGCTTACAAAAATAATAAAAGATGCAAATAGTGTTTTGGATTTGCCAGATGACATTTTTGAACAATATCAAAAAATAGCAGAACATTATAGCGAAGAAAAAATAATCAGAACAATAAAAATAGTATCCAATTTGATAATAGAGATAAAAGATAATCCTTGCAGGAGAGCTTTATTTGAAATAGCTATAATAAAAATAGCTTCAAATATCGAAACAGACCCTTTAGAATCTCTTGCTTCAAGAGTGAAAGCACTTGAAATTGCTCTTTCATCAAATAGGTCTTTGCCTTCTTCTAATATATATTCTGTTGAAAATAGAAAAGTTGATATTCCATTTGAAAATCAGGTAAAATCTGAAGAACCAAAAAGAGAACCGATTATAACTAAAACACAAGATGAAATTTTAAATTTAAGTCCTTCTGGTGAAAATGTCGATTTAAAACAGGAATGGAAAAAAATAATGGTGGCAATAAGAGCGGAAAAAATACCTCTTCATGCCATACTTGCTGATACAAATGTAAAACCTATTTTTGTAAATTCAGATGAAATAAAATTTGTTTTGAAAAATGGATACGAATTTCACAAGACACAGATTGAAAAAAATATCCAGTTCATAAAAGATATCATCAAAAAGATAACTAATATAGATGCTAAAATAACTGTCGGATTCAATGTTCAAGATGTTAAAGAAGTAAAAGATATAAAATCAGAGAAAAAAGATGTAAAACAGGAAGAAAATAAACCTAAAGAAGATATGTTTATTGTCGAACATAGAGAAATTGTAAAAAAGGCTTTAGAGATATTTAATGGTAGGGTTATATAACAATAATATTCTAAAAAACGCCCTTATATTTAAAGGGTGGGGAAGGATAAGATTATGTCAAGACAATTTAGAAGACAAATACAAAAACAAAAAGCTCCAATAGGTGGAGCAGGAATGGGAAATATGGGAATGCCCAATATGAGTTCACAGATGGGCAACATAATGAAAATGCAGGAGATGATCCAAGAGGACTTGGGTTCAAAAACAGTTGAAGGTACATCTGGTGGAGAACTTGTAAAAGTAGAAATGAATGGCAGACAGGAATTGATAAGCATAAAAATAGATCCTTCAATCGTAAATCCAGAAGAAGTTGACATGCTTGAAGACCTTTTGACAGTAGCATTTAAAGATGCTATTGCCAAATCCCAAGAATTGGGAATGGAATCAATGAGCAAATTAACTGGCGGACTTAAAATTCCAGGTCTTTTTTAAGGAATAGGAAATGATAGAAAAAATTGCTGAACCTTTAGAAGATTTAATCATTGAATTGATGAAACTTCCTTCAATAGGTCCAAAATCAGCTCAAAGACTTGCATTCCATTTTGCAAATACAGACAAAAAAGATATAGATAAACTTTGCCATGCCCTAATTGGCATTAAAGAAAAACTTTTTAAATGCAGTATATGTGGAAATTTTTCCGAATCAAAAATTTGTAAAATCTGTTCCGACAAATCAAGAATAAATGATATTATATGTGTTGTTGGAGATTTCAGAGATTTAATTGCAATAGAAAAATCTCATGCATATAAAGGAAAATATCACATATTAGGTGGGTTAATTTCACCTTCAGACGGGATTGGTCCAGAAAATCTAAACATAAACTCACTTGAAGATAGGATTAAAAACGGACAAATAAAAGAGTTAATAATTGCGACAAATCCAAATGTAAATGGTGAAACTACTGCACTTTATCTTGCTAAGATTATGTCTAAATATAAAATAAAAATGACAAGAATAGCATATGGATTGCCTGTTGGATATAACCTTGAATATGCAGATGATATAACAATATCAAGAGCTATAATTGGCAGAAGAGAAATTTAAAAATAATATTATAAAAAACTATTGCAATTTTTATTTATATTTGTTATAATACAAAAATGTAAACGGGGTGTAGCTCAGCTTGGTTTAGAGCACTAGCATGGGGGGCTAGGGGTCGGAAGTTCGAATCTTCTCACTCCGATAACAAAAATCTCTGAATAAATTTGTTCAGAGATTTTTTTTTGAATATTTGTCTGTTTTTATATAGTACATAAGTATAAGGAGGTAAAAAATGGCAAAAAATGATAAAAACAAGGGAGGGGGATTCTCCTTAGTATTTTTTCTAATTGTTTTATTAGGAGTTGGATATTTTTTATCACCTTATTGGACTGTAATTAAACTAGAAAAAGCTATGAGAGAAGGGAATACAAAATATTTGAACGATCACATAAATTTTAAGAAAATGAGAAAATCTATAAAAAATGAGATAAAAACATTTTCTAAAGACATTATGTCAAGTTCAAATAATAGCTTTGTAAATTTAGCAGGCAGTCTTTTTAGTGGAGCTATTGTTGACAATGCTATTGCACAGATTGAACCAGTGTTAAATGAAACAGTATCGGCAGAAGGTTTGGTAAGTATGGCAAAAAATGATAATTCTTCTTCTAAAACAACAAAAGAAGATAAATATGCTGTATTTACTTCTAAGGGAGTAAATTATATGAATCTTTTGAAAGCTGGAAAATTTAATGCCTATAATGAGTTTGAATATTTTATAAAATGTGAAAATGAAGAAGGCGATGGAGAGAGTGAAATCTGTAGTTTTATATGTAGATTCAAAAATTTTAAGTGGGTCTATACAGATATGAAGTTTAAAGATAATTGGGAAAAGTATTTCAAAAAAGAATTTAATTTGGATATAAAAAATTCAAATGACAAAGATAGTGACAATAAAAAAAGTAACAATAATGATGAAGATGATGATTGATAAGTGAATCTATACTCGGCTAAAGATTGACCATCTTCTTGATTGGAAAGTGGCTGTTGGTAAAAATTCAATTAGCCAACAGCCATTAAATTTATTATCGAACATAAAATACAAGGATTAAAAAAAATGATTGAACAAGCAGATAATTTAACTAAAGCACAAAAAGAAGAACTTTTTAAGAGAATACAACAACTGCACAAAAATTTAATTGACAAAAGAATAATTTTAGTTGATGGAATAATAAATAATTCGATAGGAAAACAGATAGAAGAAGTCATTGAGATACTTGAAAAAACAGGTGATACAGCTGACATGTACATAAATTCACCAGGTGGATCTACACAGGCTTTTTTGAGTATTATTGACAAAATAAAATCAAGCAAACTAAAAATAAAAACAATATGTCTTGAACAAGCAGGAAATGGGGCAATGCTATTATTGGCTATTGGAACAGAGAGGACAGCACTTCCGTATTCAGAGATAACGACATTTAGTCCTCTTTGGGTCAAAGAAAATGAAAAAACAAAGACAGAAGAGGGATTGATCGAAGCAGGTAAAGCTATAATCCAAACAAAAAACGAAATAGAAATTATATTTAAAGAAATCACAAAAGAGAAGGGAAAGCCAATATTGAAAGAGCTTTTCAATGCAAAAAAGATAACATCTGAAGATGCTATTAAATATGGAATAATAGATAAAATAACAGGATGATAACAAAAAAGGGGCTATGAAATTCACAACCCCATTTTTTTACCGAAATGCACCGTAATGCCCCTAAATTTATTTATGGGGATATAAGGTCCATTTAAAATAAAGGTTCAATGCCTTTATTTTAAATAAAAAACTTGCATTATGTTTAATAAAAACTTGACAAATAGTAATAAATAAAGTATTATTAAAAGCAAAATAAGAAAGAGAATAATAAATAAAGAATATGGTTGGGGCATCAACCATTGTGGAGAGAACTCGT
>JBGUKW010000077.1:0-3491 GCA_045114665.1 Candidatus Xenobia bacterium
AAATGTCCGATTTGTGGTACTGTAAATCGTATTGAAGGTTGTACTTTAACTTTTATCACTCCTATTTTTGCAACGAGAAGAGAAACCAAAAACTCAAAAGAAGAAGGGATTCTGTTATTGAAAAAAAATGTGGATATTTCTAACCAGGTGACTTTACTGGGATACTTAGTAACAGACCCGGATTATTTTCGGACTCCACATGGGGTTGACATCACACAATATCCGATTGCTGTAAACAGAAAATATCGCATTAAAGATGACGACCCAAATACAAGGGTGGATTTTCCTTGGATAAAAAGTTTCAATAAAGTCGCAAGGGAAGATGCAAAGAGATTAAAAAAGAGTGCTATGGTCTTGATTGATGGAATGTTACAGACAAGGGATGTCGTTCGTAAATCCATGTGTAATAAATGCGAAGAAGAATTCGAATGGGCAGATTCTGCTGTTGAAATCATTTCTTATTCAACAGAATATCTTGGAAATTGTTATTCTGATGACGAATTACAGGAACAGGAAAATAAAAAAGCTGAAGACTTAGCTAATGATATTTTAGCTTAAAAATAAAAAAGGGTGTGAAAACATCCTTTTTTTTTGTAAAAAAAAACTCATATTAAAAATAAAAAGAAGGGATGGATTTTTGTGGAAAAATTAAACATCATTATTCCTGTTTTGAATGAAGCAAAGAACGTGCTAACAATAACAAATCAGATTGTTTATAATGCGGATAAATATGGGGTTCCCTATCATATTTATTTTATTGACGACTACAGTACAGATTCGGAAACATTGAAAAATCTTGAGACTATCGATAAAAAAGAAATGGTTACTGTATTAAAAAACAAAAGAAACAGGGGCCAACAAAATGCGATTTTATATGGATTTTATAATCTATCAATTGAAAAATTGAATGCGGATTATATCTGTACAATTGATTGTGATATGCAGGACCCAGTAGATGCATTATTTTTAATGTATTTAGAGCTTGTAAAAAATAAAGATAAATATAATGCAGCAATTGGTATCCGAAACTCAAGAGATGATGCTTTTTTAAAAAAGGCAATGTCTGCTCTTTATTATAAGATACAGTCCTTTATTATCGGGAAAAACGTCCCTAATGCCAGTAATTTTTTTATATTAAAGGCTAATTTCGTTAATCTTCTGGATATTGAAAATTTAAGTGGCAGTATTTTACTTAAGCTACACCCTATGTTATATAAATATGACCGAAAAAAAAGGACGCAAGGTCAAACAAAATATTCTTTCTGTAAGCTATTCCTTTTAGCATATAAAGGCATTAAATGGTCAATGAAATGGAGGTTCTCTTATGGAAGAAAAAAATAAAGAATTTAAAATTGAATTTAATATTAAGAAAAAATTTGAAATAGAAACTTGGAAAATCCTTTATTTCAGTCTTATAGTAATCATTTTTCTTTTTACCCGATTATTTAAAATCATGATACTTCCGGATGGATTACATATTGATGAAATGTCAATGGGATATAATACGTGGTCTTTATCAAAATTTGGAACAGACCGTTATGGCATAAGCTTTCCTGTTTATTTTAATAACGCAGGCAGTGGACAGAGTAGTTTATATGTATATATAGCAGTGTTTTTAAGTAAGATTTTTGGGTATTCGGAATTTATACTCCGCTTTGTTGCTGTGTTATTCGGAGCAATGTTATTAATTTTTGGTACGTTACTTGCTTATGAAATTGCAGGAATGACCTGCGCTTGCGCTATGAGTACAATAATCACAATGATACCTTATTTTATCATGAGTGAAAGATGGGCTTTTGATTGTAACGCTATGTTACCAATGTTTGTAATGTCGTTATATTTCTTTATAAGACTGCTAAAGACTGGAAAAACAAAATTTGCGATATTGACCGGTATCGGCGTAGCACTAACAATGTACTCCTATATCCTGGCATTCATCATCATTCCTGTTTTTATTATCTTTGCTTTAATCACAGCTGTTGCAACTAAAAAATTATCTTTAAAGAATTTTTTGATAATGGCAGGTGTTGTGACATTGTGTGCCTCCCCTATTTTTTTATACGTTCTTGTTATTTTAAAAATCATTCCTTCTTTAAAAATAGGACCAATCAATATCTCGTATGTGAGTGCAGGAAGATTGTCAGAACTTTTTTGGCAGGGGTTATCGCCTAAAGATATTCTGATAAATATCTGCAATCTAATGACTTATGATAAATATGAATTTACAGCAGACAAAAATTATGGGGTAATGTTTTTGAATAAAATTTATTTATTCGGGCACGGTATTTATTTCATTCAGATTATTTTGTGGGCAAGTTTTTTCTTATTATTAGGAATGAGCATATACAAACTAATAAAGAAAAAAGACAGCTATGAAATTTATATTGTTTTATATATTTTAGCCTGTCTTGTTCCAATCCTTTTTCTGGAAGATTTTGCAATCTATAGATTTAATGCTGTTTTTTATGGTTTTGCCTTTATTCTTGCTTATTTATTTTCTATCCTTATCGGCAAAAAGATGTTATTATGTGCTTTGTTTTGCGTTATATATCTTGTCGGTAATTTTGGCAGCTATGCAGGGTATTTATATGGAAGCGGATTCCATGAAGCTCACAACCCGTTAGGATACTTTGATAAAGAATTTTTAGGTATCTTTGAAAATTATGATAAATTAAATCTTGGTGATTATGATTCTGTTTATGTAGATGATACCACTACATATAACCCCGGATTGGTTATTCAATATGGCATGAAGGCAACTCCGTCTGATATTAAAAAATATACGAAAAACATGGATGAAAAAGAAGGCATGGTATATAAAAATGTGCACATTGGTATTCCAAAAACAATAAATAAAAAAGAAAAAGCCTTATATATCATTCGTGACACAAAAGCCGGAACTTCTTTATATACAAACACTTATGAACAAATAGAATTATATAAAAGGTTGATTACAATAAAAGATATAAAGAAACAACTCGAAGAAAATAAATGCAAAATGAAAGAAATTAATCATTATCTTCTTTTTACCGTACAGTAAAAGACTTTTCCCTCTTAACCCAAGGGGGAAGAGTTTTTTTGTAAAAGCAAAACTCATATTAAATATGAAAGGAAGTGATATTTTTGCTTTTATTTTTATGGATACCACCTTAGTCTTTTTTTGCAACCTCAAAATAAGTAAATACAGAAAGGCGGTATTGATTTTGATAACTAAAAAAGATATAAAAAAATCAACAGCAATTGCTCTTGTCTTATCTTTAGTCGGCGGAAATATAATATTTCCAGTAACAAAGGCAGAGGCAAAAACACCTAAATTATTGGGGGATATTACAACTATCGTGGATTATGATATTTCGGGAACTGATAAAGATTACTTTGATGCTCCAACTGATTCCGTAATTTCTCTTGATTTCGATAATAGCGATGCTTCTTATAAGATGAGTAATATTAAAAATGTGTCTTGTGATTGGTCTTACAAAGGAGAAACTGGG
>JBGUKW010000078.1:0-2112 GCA_045114665.1 Candidatus Xenobia bacterium
TATCCCCTACTTCATCAAGCCCATAATCTCTTGCAAAATATGTCCAAGAGGCATGCTGTGATAAAAATTTTTTATTTTTTAAATTAGAAATTTCTTTTTCACATTCCTTATCCAATTCTATCAATTTTTTTCTAAAAATATCTGCATTATTTTTATATTCATTCACATGTTTAGGATCGATTTCCGAAAAACTATCTTCTATAACAGAAATAAATTTCAACGCTCTTTTTGGACTTGTCCATATATGCGGATTTTTGGCATGACCATGTTCTTCATGCTCATCTAAAAGCTCTTCATCTTTTGAAAGTTCTACCAATTTCATACCTTTATTGCCTGATGAAGATATAAATTTGTCCTTCCAAAATTCAAAATCTGAACCAACAAAAATAAAAACATCTGAATCAGAAAAATTAACCAATTGTTCAGGAGATGGTTCAAAAACATGTGGATTTGCCCCAGGAGGAATCACAATATTAATATCAATAAAGTCTCCACCAATCTGTTTAGCAAAATCAGCAATAGGAATTATACTTGCAGATACTTTTATTTTTTTATTTTCAATATTATTTTTATTTTCATTTTTGCATGCAGTAAAAGAAAAAATAGACAATAGAATTAAAAATATAAATATGATATATTTAATTAAAAATTTCATACAAAAAATCACTCCAAATATTTTTTATTACTATTATATAATAATTGTCAATATTTTTTTTAAAAGGTATAGACAATTATAAAATTTGAGTGATATAATAAATAAGATAAAATTTAATTTGGAGGTTTTCACTATGAATTTACAGACACTCAATGGAATGCAGGGAATCGGAGCAACAGCTAATGGATTTAATATTCCAAGTTCACAATCAATTATGTCATATTCAGCTATGATAGGTGAAGGTTATGCTCAAACAACAAATGATATGATTGGTGGCTTAGAGGGACAAGCAAAAGGTAAAGCAATCGGTGGAATCGCTGGTGGCGGTCTTGGAACCATCCTCGGTGGAGTTTTAGGAACAATAATTTGTCCAGGAATTGGCACACAAATCGGTGCAATGCTCGGTGGAGCACTTGGCGGTGCTGTTGGTGGTTCAGTAGGCGGACATATCGGTTATGAAGTTGGCTCACACAAAGCTCATGAACAATATCAACAACAACATCAGTATCGTTATTAATAAATAACTAAAAAGAATAGAGACCATCCTTTAATAAAAGGGTGGTCTTTTTATATGTTTAAAACAGGAAAAAAAATATATATAATTGAAAATCATTATTATAATATATTTTTTCAAATACTTATAAAAATAAAAAAATATTAGCTACTACAGTAAAATTTTCAGGTTAATATTATGAAAATAGTGGAGGAAGAAAATGTCTGATGTAGATATATTAAAAGCATTAAAGAAAACAGTTGGTAGCAAAATATCAAATTTGATACTTCCAAAACCAAAAGATGAAGAAAAACAACAGAGTACCACAAATAATGATTCAAACAATTTTGATTCAGGCTTATATTTTCGATTAAACAAAACCGAATTTGTAGGTCTCAATCCATATATGGATTTTTTTGAACCACAAAAAATAAATAACTCCCTATTTAAGACATTTAAAGAACTATCACTATCAAAAGCTGAAAATTTATTCTACAGGGGCTGTAGGATACTTGTAACAGGAGAAAAAGAAAGTGCTTACAAATACTTTAAAAATGCACTTGAAAAAGACCCACAACTTGCAGATGCCTATTTCATGCTTGGAATTTTTGACAGAGAAGAAAAACAATATAAAAGTTCTGTAGAGAATTTTAGAAAAGCAATGTTTCTACAGGGCAATTTAGGAAGAACTATAAAACCAGCACTGCCAAGTTTCAGACTCATACTTCCTGTAACTTCAAACCTATCATTTGCATTTTACCCTGACTTGATAGGTGCTTCAATCATGTTAGCACTTTCAATGAGAGCTAATTCATCAGAAAATGCAG
This sequence comes from Candidatus Xenobia bacterium, assembly GCA_045114665.1. GTDB lineage: Bacteria > Vulcanimicrobiota > CADAWZ01 > CADAWZ01 > CADAWZ01 > CADAWZ01. The sequence continues at coordinate 1,976 of JBGUKW010000078.1, forward strand.
GTGATGAACTGGAACAAATCCTCGACTTACTACCTGGTAATAATACATTGATATTCATATTGTCAATAATTTTATATGAATCTGGAAAAACAGAAAAAGCAATAAAAATTCTAAATGGAACTAAATATGATTCACCT
>JBGUKW010000079.1:0-3058 GCA_045114665.1 Candidatus Xenobia bacterium
AAAAAACTGTCTGAAGTGAATGCCTTATTGCTAAAAATAAAAAAATAGTATTTTTGAAAATTATTATGAACTAAAAAATTGATTTCCAGCCTTCTTTTACTATAAAAATAATTGCGACACCAGAAAATAAACCAATTATAACGATGACACCAAATTATAAATCGGTGTCAATAATCCACCTGCAAAAACTCCTGCAATTATCCCCATAAAAGAAGTTACAACAGGCTCAATCATCTTTTCATATCCAACTATCAAATTTTCAGCCTCTCTTCTATAAAAATCAGCCCCTATATCAAAACTATTTTCCAAATGTCCTGATTCTTCTCCCATTCTGATAAATCCAGTCATAATTTTAGGCAAATACTTATCTGAGGCTTCAGCAAGAGATTCTCCATTTATCAGTGAATCTTTTATAGAACTTCCAATAGTCATCATAGTATAATTTCCTGCAGAGGCACTTGCAGTATCAATAGAATCTAAAATGTTTTCTCCACTCTTGTGCATTAAACTCATTATCTCACAAAGTCGAGTATAATTTTTGAATTTTATAAATTTTCCAAAAATTGGGCTATGCCACAAAAACCAATCTAAATGATATTTGTTATTTTTTGACCATTTCGAAAATAAATACCCCAAAAAGAATATAAAAATTATTGTTATTATTATATTTACAGGATTTGAAATAAAACGACATAATGAATAGACAATATTTGAAAGAAAAGGAATTTTGCCTCCAGTTGATATTATAAAAGGAAAAAGATTATTGCATACAAAAACTGAGGCAATCAAAAATATGATCGAAGCAAAAGAGAATATTAAAAGAGGATATAAAACACCAGTTTGAAATCTTCTTTTCAATCTTATATTTTCTGTTATCAAATAAGAACATTTCAAAAGGACATCACCTAAACCATCTGAAAATTCAGAAGCTCTTATCGAATGTATCTCCGATTCTGAAAAATGTTCAGGATATTTTTCTAATGAATCAGAAAATGAATTTCCAGAAATTACATTCACATATATGTCTTTTACAATCGAACACATATACGATGTATATTGTTGCTCTTTCAGAATATCAAGAGCATTTGACAGAGTTATTCCTGATTTAATCATTATTGCAAGATGATTGTAAAATTCTGCTATATGATTCTCAGGAATTTTCTTTTTGAAAAACATATTATAATTTTCCTCCTTTATTTAATTCATAGGTAATATAATTATAATATGTTCGATTTTAAAAATATGTGATCTAGATCACAAAGTCGAAGTTTTTTTTGATTTTTTTATTATTTTTTTAAAAAAATTTCGATAAAAAAAAGAGTGTGAAAATTCACACTCTTTTAAAATTTATATTTTCAAAAATTTTATTTTTTCGATTCGTAATATTTTTTCTCAGCTTCTTTTATTTCATTGTGAATCTTTGCAGCTTCATCGAATTTTTTTGTTATAACACAGAAATATTTTTCGATATATTTTTTGGCAATATTAGTAGGAACTAACCCAGGTTCTGTAAGTATATCACAAAAACTGTTCAAATCTTCATCTCCACAAAATGGAGGTTTTAAATTTTTTATTTTAAAGATTTCTTCTATTGTTGTCAAAGCAACATCTGTAGTTTTTAATTTCTTCCTCATAATTTCTCTTCTGACATCTAATTTTACAAGTATCAAAAGAGATTTTAACTCATCATTGTCTTCAGGCGAAAAAGACTTTCTCTCTTTTTCATTTCCATATTTTCTCTTATATAATTCAACTACTTTATCTGAAATTTTTCCTTTTCTTCCAACAGCAATGAGGAAATCATTAAAATCCTCAAATTCATCTGTACGAAATGACAAAAATTTATTTAAATAAGGTTCCAACTCTTCATCTTCTAAATTTTTTCTTTTAGAAGATGATTTCAACTCTTCCCTAAAACTGTCAATGAGTGAAAACAATTTTGATGACTTTTCTAAAATATCTTTCGAATTATTCTTTTTAATTTTCTTTTTGATATTTTCAAGATTTATATCACTCAAAACTTTCTTTGATTCCATATCTTTTTCTTTTTTATCCATTTCGATGTAATGAGTGATATATGCATGAAGATATTCTTCAAGAGCTTTTTTCATTCGAGCTCTTACAGATTTTGCCGTAGTCCTTCCACAATCAACAATAGCTGCATTTCTCTCTCGTGCATCACTTATAACTTTATCAATATCAGAACATCTCATCGGTTCATGAATCATAATAGGAAAACTTAAACTCAATGTTTCTTCTGGAATAGGAATATCTGCCATATCCATTTTTACAGGAGATATTGTAAAAAATGAAGCATAATAAACTTTTTTATCATAGGAATTGTCTGTCCAATAAAATAAAGCCGATGCCTTTGGTGTCCCTTGAATAATTTTTATCATAAAAAAATCTCCTTACTAAAAACCTGTTTTTCTCTCTGTTGTATCGTCTGAAAAATCAAAGCCTTCACCAGTTGGAAGGCGTTCTGTAAGACTTCCAGTTCTCAAAGTGCCAGTTTTCGTTTCTGTAGCAACAATTTCTTCTGGTTCTGGTACAAAAATAGGTTTCAAAATTTTTATATCAAAATATTTATCGCCAATCATTATTCGATCTGAATCTTGAAGAAAATGCTGATTTATCCTCTGATTATTTACAAACACGCCATTTTTTGAATTCATATCTGTTATTCTATAGCCTCTTTCTGTCTTCATAATCTCGGCATGCTGTCTTGAAATTGATTCATCATTTATGAGAATATCACATTTAACATCTCTTCCAATTATAAACCTATCTTTACTTAAAGGATAGCCACTTTTTACAGAGCCTTCTTCTGGCATAAGCCAGCCCCAAATATTGCTATCAATACTCGCAATAGAATTGCCAATCTCTGATTCTTTTGGTTGTTCTGTCTCGGTAATAGAATTATCTTCAGATTCATCATCATTTGAATCTGACAATAGATGACCAACAGTTACAAAAATTGCAACAGTTACACAAAAAATAATAAGACATACACTTTTATCTACAAAATGTTCATAATGTAAATATCTTGTAAGAAAAA
>JBGUKW010000080.1:0-3009 GCA_045114665.1 Candidatus Xenobia bacterium
TTAAAATAAAGGCATTGAACCTTTATTTTAAATGCACCTTATATCCCCATAAATAAATTTAGGGGCATTACGGTGCATTTCGGTAAATGCTAAATTTTTAAATTTCCACACTATATCAAAAAAAGTGGCGGAGAGAGAGGGATTCGAACCCTCGATACGCGTTAACGTATACACGATTTCCAGTCGTGCGCCTTCAGCCAACTCAGCCATCTCTCCGCATCGCCTTCATATATATTACACAAGAAATTTAAAAAAGTCAAGTTTTTTTTAAAATTTTTATGTATTTTTTTTAAAAAACTGGTAACAAAAGAAAAAAGGATTAAAAAAAATAATATTGAAATTAACACCTATCGCAAAAAATATATTGTGGAGGCTTTTATTATAATGAAGCGTGTATTTAATTTCAGTGCTGGTCCAGCAATTCTTCCAGTTGAAGTGCTAAAAAAAGCAAGCGAAGCCATGTTAGAATATGACAACCAAGGTATGGCATTAATTGAAATGAGTCATAGAAGTAAACAGTATGACAAAATAAATGAAGAAGCCGAAGCCGATATGAAAAAAATTATGGGACTTGGCGACGATTACAAAGTCATGTTTATGGGTGGCGGAGCAAGTTTGCAATTTTCAATGGTTCCTATGAACTTCCTAAAAGAAGGAATGACAGCAGACTACATAAACACAGGTGTATGGGCTGGCAAAGCTATAATTGAAGCAAAAAAAGAAGGAAATGTAAATGTAATTGCTTCATCTGAAGACAGAAAATTCTCATATATACCAAAAGATATTAAATGCACAGAAGGTGCTGCATATCTCCACTATACAACAAATAACACAATCTATGGAACAGAATATCATTTCATTCCTGAAGTTGGAAATGTTCCTCTCGTATCAGATATGTCATCAGATATGTTATCAAGAGAAATGGATTACAGTAAATTCTCTTTAATTTATGCAGGAGCTCAGAAAAATTTAGGTCCTGCAGGCGTAACAATCATAGTTGCAAAAAAGAGTTTCATTGAAACCGCAAAAGATGCATCAGAGCTTCCAGTAATTATGTCATATAAAACACATTGTGAAAAGAGTTCTCTATATAATACACCTCCAGTTTTTGCTATATATACAGTTGGTTTAGTCCTCAAATGGATACTTGCTCAGGGTGGACTTCCAGCAATAGAAAAAGCAAACATCAAGAAATCAGATTATTTATATAAATATCTTGATGAAAATGCTGATTTCTATACCCCAACAGTTGACAAAGACAGCAGATCTCGCATGAATGTTACATTCAGAATCGTAAATCACGATCTCGAACCAAAATTCATTGAAGAAGCAAAGGCATTTGATCTTGTTGGAATGAAGGGTCATAGATCAACAGGTGGATTAAGAGCTTCTATTTACAATGCTTTCCCGTATGAAGGCGTAGTAAAATTAGTTGAATTTATGGAAGAATTTAAGAAAAATAACAAATAGGTTAGGTTAGTATGAAAAAAAATGGACTGCATATCTGCCTTTATAAGACATTTTATGCAGTCCATTTTTTATAATTATCTTTTTATAATTATAAAAAAAACGGAGGGGGCTATTACTCGGTGTCTGCCGACCCTATATTCTGGGCTATACTCCCTAACCCTCCCTTCACATGAGGAAATAAACATAACCAAACAAGAAGACAAAAAGGGATAAAAAATGAAGATATTGATACTTGGAGCAGGTGCTATTGGAACGATGTTAGGAGTTGCACTTGCAGAAAAAAATGATGTTACATTTTATGTCAGAGAAGCAAAAAAAGAAAAGCTAAAAAACGGTATGAGTTTAAAAATGGGTAGCACTACAAAAACAATAGAAAAACCACAATGTATAACGACCCTATCACCGCAAGAAATCAAACAAAAATTCGATCTTGCAATAATAGCAGTAAAGGCATATAGTCTAAAAGACCTTTTATCCAATTTAAACACAGAACTATTTAAATACATATTGACATGCCAAAATGGAATTGGCAATGAAGAAGAATTGATCGCAAAATATGGAAAAGATAAGGTAGTTTCTTCTGTAATCACACTTCCTGCAAGTGTTTCAGGTGAAGGGAAAACAGAAGTTACAAACATAAAAGGCGGTATTGCTTTTGGTTGTGATTCTGAACAAATTCCTTTAAAAAAAATTGCCGATATGTTTGCAGAAGCTGGATTTAATACAATAACTTGTGATGGTTACAAATCTATGAAGTGGTCAAAAGTATTGCTAAATATGAATTCAAACGCACTTTCAGCAATAACTTCAATGACAATGGAAGAATTATTTAATTCAAATTCAGCAACAAAAATAGAAAAAATGGCATTTTGCGAGGCTTTTAAGCTGATTGAACAAGAAGATATTAAATATTGCGATCTACCAGGTTATCCTGTAAAAATGATGTGCTTTATGTACAAATATCTTCCAGTTTTTATGATAAAATTTATTATGAAAGTAACAGGGAAAGCAAAATCAAGAGGTAAAAAAATGCCTTCCCTATTTATTGATTTAGAAAATGGAAAAAGTGATTCTGAAATAGATGTTTTAAATGGTGCTGTTGTAACACTTTCTAAACAACTTAAACAACCTGCTCCATATAATGAATTTTTATGTAATGTTTTTCACGAACTTTTGACAAAAAAAATTGACAGAGATAAATATAAAAATAATCCTGATAAACTTCTTGAAGATTTGGAAAAATATTTAACAGAAGAAAATAATTAGATTACAAAAGGAAAAATTAATCAAATAAATAATATTTAAAAAACATAAATATTGGAAGTAATTCAATAATATATATTGATGGAATTACAGATAAAGATTTCTTATGTATTGGAATTTTTTCAACTTATCAAAAAAAGGACGAAGCAAGAACATCTTTTGAAAACTGTGTAAATAATTGTAAAATGGTTATTTACATAAAGCAAGTAGAAAGATAATAGATTATTGTTTAGAAAATGATATAACCAAAATAGTAATTGGCAAAAATAAAAATTG
>JBGUKW010000081.1:0-2016 GCA_045114665.1 Candidatus Xenobia bacterium
GAAAGGTTATATTGAACAATAAAGAAAGATATTTGATATTAAAAATTTTACTTATTATTTAATATTTTTAATATTTTTCATAACATTCTATTGACGAAATTGTTTCTCGTTCATATAATATGGACCTGTGTGGCTATCCTCATGAAGAAGAGGAGATCTTGTCGCCACAAGATTTAATCCACAATTATCACCAAAAAAGAGATAGTAAAAATGCAGAAATAGATCGAATTTTGGCTCAAATAACTGCAATGATAGAAAATTAGAATTCAATTTATTTAACTGCTGACTAAAAAAAATATGATAGAAGTAAAAAATGTTTCTTATTTTTATAATCACAAGACAGATGATGAGATAAAAGCTGTTTCAGATGTTTCATTTAAAATTGAAGAAGGCGAGTTTGTCGTTATTTTGGGACATAATGGAAGCGGAAAATCAACCCTTTCAAGAATGTTAAATGCCCTCATATTTCCACATGAAGGAAATATTTTAGTAGATGGTATTGACACTTCTGATGAAAATAAAATATATGATGTAAGAACAAATGTTGGAATGGTTTTTCAAAATCCAGATAGTCAGATTGTCTGTTCAACTGTGGAAGAAGAACTTGCTTTTGGACCAAGCAATTTGGGAATTCCAAGAGATGAAATTTTAAAAAGAATAGATTTTGCTTTAAAATTGACAGACCTTGAAGATTATAGATTTACTTCACCAAGTAGGCTTTCAGGTGGTCAAAAACAAAAAGTAGCAGTTGCTTCAGTTTTGACGATGAAGCCAAAATATATAATTTTAGATGAGCCTACATCTATGCTCGATCCTTATGGAAGAGCAAAAATTTTGGACACTCTTAGAACATTGAATAAAGAAGAAAAAATTTCTATTATTCTTGTAACACAACTTATGAGAGAGGCTTTTGAAGCAGATAGAGTTTTAGTCATGAACAAGGGAACTCTTGTTTTTGACGGGAAAACAAAGAAGCTATTTTCAAATAGAGAGAAATTGAAAAAGTATTCTCTTGATGTTCCTATAATGGGAATAATTTTTGATAGATTGAAAAAAAGTGGAGTAAAGTTGTCATCTGAAATTTCTATGACTTCTGAGAGTTTAGCTTCGGAAATTGTGAAGTTGTACAAAAGTGAAAAATGAACTATTATCCAGTAGCAAAAAAATACACATAATTTTATATCAAAATGAGAACAAACAGATTCGATCCCATTTTTAACAGAGAATCTGTTTGTTTTTGTTGTATTATAGCATGATTTATTTTTTTTAGAAAAGATGGAGAATTCGCTCATTTGTAGAAGGAGAAAATATATTTAAATAGGAGCATTGAAGCTCCTTAATTTATAAAAAAGGAGGTAAATAAATTTTATGAGAAGTGAAGCACAAAAAAGAGCAGATAAGAAATACAGACAAAGTGAAAAAGGTAAAGCAACACAAAAAAAATATTTAAATTCTGAAAAAGGGAAAGAGATTGTTAAAAAAAGTCAAAAAGAATATGCAAAAACAGAAAGAGCAAAAGAATATCAAAGAGAATATCAAAGAGAATATCAAAAAACAGAAAAAGCGAAAGCAGTGAGAAAAAAATACCAACAAACTTCAGAAGTATATCGTCAAAGACATTTAGAAGCTGTAAAGCGTTATAATGCAAAGAAAAAAGCTGAAAAATTAGCAATGAAAGAAGGTGAAAAATAATGCCGAGTTTACGAGAAATTGAAGATTTTGTTTTCAGAGCTGAAATAGAAGGAATAAAAGAAGAATATGGATTTGAAACAGATGAAGAAGCCTTGGCTTTGTACAAAAAATATGTAAAAGAAATAAGACCAAAAATAAAAGAATTGAATCCTACAGAAAAGGAGGAAAGTTAAGTAATTAAAATTATTGACAAATATAATAAAAAGTATTTAAATATGCTCATAGAGGTATATTATGAACAAATTAAATATTACAAATTATAAACCTAAAGATTTTGCTGAATTATTAGGTATTTCTGTAAAAACATTACAAAGATGGGATAGA
>JBGUKW010000082.1:0-3720 GCA_045114665.1 Candidatus Xenobia bacterium
TCTATCTTGACTTCCGATTCTTTTTTATCTTCTTCAAGTTGTTTGTTATTTTCTATCTTGATTTCCGATTCTTTTTTATCTTCTTCAAGTTGTTTGTTATCTTCTATCTCAATTACCGATTCTTTTTTATCTTCTTCAAGTTGTTTGTTATCTTCTATCTCAATTACCGATTCTTTTTTATCTTTGTTAGAACTATACAGATATTCATTTTCATTCATAAAATCAAATTCATTTTCATCAATATCTTCAAAAGCCGTTTCTAAAAGTTTTTCTCTTTCCTGTTGAATAAACTCATCAATAGTTATAATTTGATTTCCACCATTATTTATGGCAAAAATAAATGCAGATTCAAGTGTACTCTTAAATGTATCGATATCAAATGAAGCTGGAGAAAAACTGCCAATAGCCATAGATGTTGTCAAATAATCCGACTGAAATGTCAAATGAACATCAGATATTCTCTTATGTAATATAACTGCTTTAGAATAAAGTTCATCAAATGCCACATTTTTTACAATAACAGAAAATTCACATTTAGAAATAATACAAATGACTAAATTACAAGACAAAATTTCATTGATTAAATCAATAGCAATATTTCTCATAGTCATGAGATAACTTTCTCCAAAAATATCTTCAAGATTTTGATATCTATCAATTAAAATCCTTAAAACAGAAAATTCTGTATTTGATTTTTCACTTTCTTTTGTCAAATCTTCTATCATTTTGTCGTAATAAAGTCCATTATAAAGTCCTGTTTGTTGGTCTATATATACAGAATCACTTTCAATTTTTTCTGCTATAATACGAGACATTCTAACAGAAAACATTTTTATGTCATTAATATTTTTTTCATATATTTTTAAATTTTCACAATATGAAAGATAGATCATCCCTATAAACCAATTAGAATAATATATAGGAACACCTATATCAATATTACATTTTTTTACAAAATCAGAAATATTTGGAAAAGCATGTAAATATGAATGCTCAGACAACTCCATTTTTGTCAAAAAAGGTGTTGCTCCTCTTCTTTCAAACCATAATTTAGAATTTACTTCAGAATGATTCAATTCAACAACAGAAAAATCAAATTCACCTGCATTTCCTCCATCTAATATATTTAATTTAGTCCTATCTACATTGACAAAAAAGAAATATGCTCCCTTAGAATTTGTCAAACTCATTAATATATTAGAAGTGAAATTAGATAATTTCTCCAAATTATCCATTACATTATCTTTATATTTCCAAACACCTCTGCTAACTTCTTTTAAATCAGATATAGAAAATTTTCTACTTTTATGCTTATAAAAATATTTGTAAAGCAAGAAAATAAGAACGACGCAAAGTATTAAAAAAATAACAAATAAAAATCCAAAAATAACATTCTCATTATTTTTTTTAGCTATTATATTTTTAATACAAATACTTGCTCTATGAAAATAAGGTGCTTGATCTTTCTCAATTTTTTCAAAATACTTTATAGCAACATCATCTTTACCCAATTTCATATTTATCAAAGCATAACAAAAATTATACTCTGGCAAATATTTAGAAATATCTGGATCTGATTTATCAATATAAAACATAGCTTTAGAATAATTTCCAAATTTAGTATTTATATATGCCAATGAAATGAAAACGAGAGTTCTATTTCGAGAATTATCTTCTGAAAAAGGGGCTTCAAGAGACTTTTTATAAAAATCCAAAGAGTTTTTTAATATATCAATCCTCTTTTTTTCATCTAAATTTAAAATAGTTGACATTTCAAGATAGATATCAGCAATTTTTTTATATACATCACTTTTATAAATAGAAGAATCCTCATCCATTTTACTTAAAAAAATATTGTAAGATTCAATTGCTTTATTATAATCAAGTACGATAGGGTCGCCTGCATATAAATCACCCAATACAATATAAGAAATAGAATAAGAAGGATCAAATTTTATAGACATCTCAAGATTTTCAACTGCCAATCTTGAATGTCCATTATTAATATAATCCGCACTTTTTTGATAATAATAAACTGCTTTAGCTTTATCTGTAACTATTTTTGAATCAGAGATTTCATTACAGTGACAAAAAGAAGAAAATATAAAAAATATAAAAATAAATGTAACTAAATATCTTAACATCTAAAACCCCGTTTTTTAAGTCCACAAAAATTAGGAGTGAAATTGCTTCATCTTATACAGCCAAATATCTTTAATTCATGAATATTGCTTATGAACACAACTTCTTATAAAAGTTTAATTTTTTTACAAACCCAAACGCTCTTTTCATTTCCATTCTCATCAATCAAAATAAGTTCTCCATTAGAACCTATTTTTTTTGCAATCCCAATATAAGAAACATCATCAATAACTTCTATTTTTCTATTTTTTAACAGAGAACGATCCGTTATTTTTTCAATATAATAATCAAAAGAACTATTTTCAAATTTGATATATTCAAGTTGAATATAATCTATTAAATTTTTAATAAATTCCTTTAAATTATATTTTTCACCAGTCAATTCAAAAATAGATATAGGATTTATTCCTTCAGGATTTTTACCCTCATCTTTTATTTCGGTATTTATATTCAAACCAACTCCAACAGATATATAGCTATTTTCTCCTGTCGTCCCCTCCAATAAAATACCACCAAGTTTTTTGCCATTTATAAATATATCATTAGGCCACAATATATCACAATGAATATCAACTTGTTTATCCAAAAACTCAACAATCCAAAGTGCTATAACAAGAGAAAGTCCAATCGGTTGTTTTTTAGGCCTTATCAAAAAAGCAAAATAAAGACCTCCTTTAGGTGATATCCAATTTCTATTTAATCTACCATGACCGCCTGTTTGTAACTCTGATACAATTGTTGTTCCTTCTAATGCTCCATTATTTGCCTTTTTTTTCAAATCGTCAAATACTGTTACAGTAGATTCTAAAAATGTTATATGATTACTCCAATTATCTTTAATCATGTTTAAATATATCCTACAGTTCTATGTCAGGCAAAACCTCTTCATCTTCATTAAAAACATCTTCATCATCTTCTTCTAAATCATCTATTTCACTCAATACTTCATCGTCTGTATCTTCTTCAAACTCATCAATATCAGGCAATGCTTCTTCATTTTCATCAAAAATATCTTCTTCGTCAATATCTTCATCATCTGAATAACTATCAAATTCGACTTCATCATCTATAGGAATTTCATCAAATACAAAATCATCAATATCTTTTTGTTCCTCTATCCTATCTTCCATTTCAACTTCTTCAGAAAATAGTAAGAAAATATCTTTAGAATGTTCCTCTATCTTTGTTTCTTCAATAGGTTCCTCTATCTTTGTTTCTACAACAGATTCTTCTATCTTTGTCTCTTCAATAGGTTCTTCAACTTTTGTTTCTGCAACAGATTCTTCTATCTTTGTCTCTTCAATAGGTTCTTCAACTTTTGTTTCTGCAACAGGTTCTTCTATCTTTGATTTTCTTTTTGACTTTTTTGATTTTTTCTTTGATTTTTCTTTAACTTTTTTTGTTTTTATTTTCTCAACAGGCTCTTCTATCTTAAGTTCTTTAATAGGTTCTTCTTTCTCAGTAACAAATGCCACCTGCTCAACTGATGATTCAACATATTCCACTTGCTCAACTGGTGATTCAACATATTCCACTTGCTCAACTGGTGATTCAACATATTCCACTTGCTCAACTGGT
>JBGUKW010000083.1:0-3051 GCA_045114665.1 Candidatus Xenobia bacterium
TAGAGCCATTTGCTGAAATAATGCGTAATGATGACAATATGCAGGCTCAAAAAATAGCTATGAACATTCTCGGAGAAATAAATACAGAAGAATGTATTAAAGCCATTGCATATATGATAACAAGTCCTGATCAATATATAAGAGCAAATGCGATAAATATGTTGACAGGAATGAAAAATGTAAGAGCTTATTACGCTTTAAAAGAAATTTACAAAACAGTAAGACCAGAAATTCAACAATCACTAAAAAGAGCTATTGAAAAAATGGAATATGATTTGGATATAGCTCAAGAACCAAAAGAAATTGAAGATAATCCAAAAACAGGAGAAATAAACATTATTTCAGGAATGCTTGATTTTCCAGAAACAACTGGAGAAAAAGGACCAGATACTCAATCAAAATTATCTTATGAAATTTTAGATGATGACGATGAACCCGAAACAGCTAAAAATACAAAAAATATTATAAAAGCATTAAAAGAGAAAGAAAGAGCATCTTCAATGCTCAACTATAGTCTTGAAGATGAAAAATCTCCTTCATCAACATTAAACATACAGCAAATAAAAAATATAGAATCGACATCAAAATCATCTGACACTTCACAAACGACCAAATCGACAAAATTAGAAAAAGAAGAAGATTCTTATGAAAGAGTCATATATGAATCACCTACACTCAGAGCTTCCAAAAATAAAAAAGATGAGGATGACATAAATCTGCAATCAATAAATTACAAATTTAATGATGATGATTTTGTAACTTCTTCTAATAAAAAAGAAACAACAAAAAATGAAGATACAAAACAGACAGAAGAAGAAAGAGAAAAAATGCTCTCAGAAATGATGGAGCAACAACTTCGCACTGCTTCTGGAACAGAAGTTGATAAAAATATTTTAAGAGCCTATATTGCTGCATACACAGATAAAAATCAAGATGCCATAAATTATTTATGTAATGAATCTCAATCTGGTAAAAATGCGTTAAGATTACAAGCATTACAAGCATTGATATCACTAAATACACCAGAAAAATTTCTTCCTATTTTCATTTCTGAAATGAAAGAACAAGCCCCTAACATAGCTATAAGAGGGCTTATACCTGTAATGAATATTCACAATGTAAAAGTTGCTGAAGCTGTATTTTATTTGACAGATAGTTCTGATGAACGACTTAGGAATATGGCTATAAATTATTTTTTGAGCAACAATACAAGCGAAATTTTTGAATTCCTGTATAAAGCCATAACAGAAGGGGCAGATCGTGAAAAAATATTAGGTGCTGCTCTATTGGCAAGATTAAACATAAATGAAACAAGACCATATTTAAAAAAGATTTTGCAAAATATAGAAACACCTGATCGTGTAATATTATCTGTATTTGACAGACTTTCTCCAAAATATAGTGATGTTGTAATAGCCTCTCTACCAAGTCTTATGCAAAGAGAAGATGATAGAATATTTACAGGAACAGCAAGATTTTTATCAGATACAGACGATTTAATAGCAGAAGAATTTCTTCTTCAAAATCTACAAAATAAAGATGTTCGAATGAGAGGAAAAAGTATTTTATTACTTGCAAAAATAAAATCTCTCAGAGGCGAAGTATATCTTCAATCAATGATTGCAGATATTGCTGATTATACGAGATTGCAGACAGCAAAAGCTATATGTGAATATGAAAAACCACAATATTATGAATTAATAGTCCTTGCAATGCAAGCTGAGAAACATTTAGGAAATAAAATTGAATTTGTAAAAATTGCTTCCCAAATTTATGGAAAACAACTGACATCAACATTAATTTCAATGTTAAATTCGGCTCAAGAGCCTGAAATGATATTTACACTTCTTGAATCTCTCGGAAAAATTAAGCAAGAGGAATATACAAGTCAAGTTGTATCTGTTTTAAAACAATATCAACAACACAGAGATATGAGAGTTGTATATTATGCACTGATTGCACAGATAAGACTTGGAGATTTTGATTTTGGAACTCAAAGAGGAAATCTTCTCGGTATGCTCTGGAATCTCATAAATGACAAGAGAAATCCAACTAAAATTAGGAAAGAAAGTCTCGAATGTCTGTATTCTGCTGCAAAAGAAGAAAGCTATGGAATACTACTTGATACAGTAAAAACAGATACAGATGAATCTGTTGTAATTACAGCAATTAATCTATTGGCACAATATGGTGATGAAAAATCAATGAATGCCATAAATGCAAGAACAAAAGATGAAAATCCACACATAGCAGATATTGCGAATAAAATAATTTGGAGATCTAAGTAAAATTGTGAAAAGGTCTGTGAGAAAAGTATTTAAAAAAATACTTTTCTTACAGACCTTTTTTTTATCTAAAGAAAGTTATTAATTTAAGGAAGTTTCTAATTTAATTACAGCACCATATATTAATGCTAAAACTCCAAAGAAAATCATAATATATGGAATTAAATTACCATTATTTTTATCTTCTTCAGAAGTAAATCTTGCAATTTGATAATTTCCATAATTATCTTTATAAAGATTTAGTGTTATTTTTTCACCCACACTTTTTTCATTGTAATATGTTTCTTTATAGCGTACTAAATTATCATTTACAGTATATTCTAATGTACATTCATATTTTTTAACTTTCTTTGTACTTGAATAATGACCACTGGACCTTCTTGTTTCAGTAGTAACATGAACATCTGTAATTTCTGCGATTACTGTTTGTTTATCAGAAGAATTTTTATATTCATTAAGTGCTTCATTATTACTTTTAATAAGTACAATTCCAATAATTATAATAAAAATACCAATAAAAAATGCTCCTATTTTATCCATAAGTGGGTTTCGAATGCTACTTCTCATTTTTTCAAATCTCCTTTTAATAAAATTTCTTGCTCTTTTTAGAAGCAAAATATTCACAACAATAAGCTATAAAAAATACTAAAAAAGCCACAACTCCAATCCCAATAAAAACATGTTATGAAAAATATTAAAAATATTAAATAATATGTAAAATTTTTAATATAAAATATCTTTCTTTATTGTTCAATATAACCTTTCA
>JBGUKW010000084.1:0-2524 GCA_045114665.1 Candidatus Xenobia bacterium
ACCTTTAAAGTATAATACTATTATAATTTAATTTTAATAAAAAATCAATATATTTTTTTATTCTTTTTTATATTTTTATGTACTATATATTATAACTGTATCTTTTTTGCAGAACCGTCTGCATAAGTATTTGAACGAGATGTTGAAGAAGTGCCATCTGCATAAGTCCTTGTTCTACCTAATGAAGATGTTCCATCTGCATAAGTCCTTGTTCTACCCATTGAAGAAGTGCTGTTTGCATAATTTCTTGAAGGAGGTTGTACAGATTTATTATAACTTCCCTGCTCATTATATGAAGTTTGAGTTCTTTCTTGGTTTAATGGGTTATTATAATTTGCACTTGATTGAGTTGGTGTCTGTTGTTGTGTTGGATTTTGACTATACAAAGATTGTTGTCGTTTAGCATAAGCAAGAGCATCTTGAATAGATGATTGTTGGTTTCCAGATTGCGACTGTGATTGTTGCATCTGTTGAGTAGTTGTAACTTTAGGAACATCTGTAACAAGTGTTGAATTCTTTACAAATGGAATATCATGTCGAGTTGTTGGCAAATTATCTATAGAAGATGTATTTGTTTGTGTTGAAACTCCCCCACCTGTGCGTTCTGCCTCTTGTTCTATTGCAACAATATCGGCAAAATATTTCTTTTCAATAAACGGTCCTATCAAAGGAAGTCTAAGGTCTTCCCCAGCCCAAACTCTTGAAGCACAAAATACCTCAGCTAAAAATAATGCCAAAACAAATGAAAAATATAATCCCCAAACAACCATAAAAACACAGCCATTGTTCATATATCCATTATTCATAGGATTTGGTTCATATTTTGAAATGTCTCTAATAGTATCTGCAGATGGTGATGTTTTTGAGATTAGAAATAAAAATACAAGACAAAGCAAAGCAATAACTGTAACTATCACATTTACCACAAGCCCTTGAATTGCATGAAATCTTACAAAAGAATCATCTTTTTTATTAGAAAAAAGCAAAAAAGGAGATACAAAAAAACCAAGTGGATATGACAAAGCAGAAAACATTGTATCTTGTGATTCAATAGGAGGAAGTAATTTCATTTTATCTTATTCCATATTTAGAAATTAATCTATCGATCCTTTGCTTAGAATAATCAAAAAACGGAACAGGATCAATTTGAACTCCGTTTTCAATAACTTCATAGTGAAGATGTGGTCCTGTTGACATTCCAGTTGAACCAACAAAAGCAATTACATCTCCCTTATTTACATGTTGTCCCAAATTTACATTAATTGACCTACAATGTCCATAAAGAGTTTTTAGACCATAGCCATGAGACAATATAACACAATTCCCATAACCTGACATATATCCACAATCAACAACTCTTCCAGAAGCAGCAGCATGAATTCCACGCCCCTCATAAGCAGCGATATCAACTCCAGAATGAAATCTAGAATATCCCATTATAGGATGATATCTATATCCAAAAGATGAAGAAATATATCCTTCTGTTGGCATTCCACAAGGAACAAGAGATTCAAGCCTTCTTCTCCTCTCAATAGCCTGCATATGTTTAATTGCAGGTGTTCTTAAAGATTCTATATTTTTACCCTTTTCTTCTATTTCTGATTTAATTTCAGAAAACAGCGGAGAAGAATTCATTTTTACATAAGAAGAAGCAAGTTTACTTCTACTTGAAAGTGATGAGTGTCTCTGTCTATTTATTTTTTTACTATTATCAGATTCTTTTTCTTTTTTAGGTAATCCAATAATACTTCTTACTTCACTGTCTGTTTTTTCTATATCTTCAAGTCTATCTGCAAGCTCAATATTTTGCATTTCAACAAGACCTGCAAGACGATTTCTTTCTTCCCTCAATTTATCTATATGTAATGTAAGTTCTCTATTTGCTTTTATTGACTGCTCATAACGAGAATTTAAAGCAACTAATTCCGAATTGTCATTTTTTTTATTCGAAAAATAATAAAAACCCACACAAGTCAATGCAATAATGAGCAGAATAACATGCATAGGTTTAAATTTAAATAATATAGATTTTTGGGAATTTTCGCTAACAATACGGACAGTGAATACATTTTTCAAAAAAGATGATCTTTTGCCTGCCATTCAAGAAAACTCCGAAATTTTATTATAAATCTATAAATCTGTGCACTCTCCCTCGAAGCGAATCACAATCCCCAAATCGTTTCCCTTATATAAATCGCTCCAACCGACCTCTCTGTAGCACATGGTGAAAATCCGCTTACCGCTGCTTTCTTCCGAACCTGACGGGGTTCACAGACTACCATTGTACAGAGTTCGATTTTCAACACAACCCATACAAGGACTGCTTTTAAGGCAGACTCAAGCCCCTATAGAAGAGAATTCGGCTCTACTAAAGCGATGTAGATTACAGGATTCCGCAAACTATCCCGCTTAGCACAGACAATTTTATATCTTTAGACTTTGACATACTCCCCATAAATAAATTTAGGGGATTCTGGGATATTAACGAACCTTGCCTCTATTTTAAATTAGAGGTCTTACGAGT
>JBGUKW010000085.1:0-3996 GCA_045114665.1 Candidatus Xenobia bacterium
AGTATAATCTTGACCAGTTCTCGAAGGGAAAGAAGAATACAAAAGACTTCTTCTTCCATTGCTCAAAGTCCGTGGAAACATATCTGCAAGATAAAAAGACTCAACTTTAAAGCCAGTCAAATCTGACACAGCAGAACCAATATCACTATTTTCAGATGTCAAAGGAGATATAAAAATAAGTGCATCGCCTCTTTTTCCCTTTAACGATACTGATTCTGAAGCAGTGAATTTCCACTTTGCAGGTATTTTAAATCGAATTCCCCAAAGTTTTTGCATTGCAATGTTGGATTTTACCAAAAAATATTTTGATGTATCTTCCATTTTTATAACTTTATTTTTTACATAGATAGAACGAATATTTAAATTTATTCCATTTACAATATTCAATAATTTTAATCCATCTTCAGGAGACAATTCTCCATTGTAATTATAAGAAATCTGAAGATAACAGGCATTTAATCCAACTTTTTTATAAACTGGATCAACTCCATACCATCTGTTATTGAAATAAGCCTCTGCCCAAGAATGTAAGACAAATTCATATCCATTATAAATAAGTCCTGAGACAATTCTTGAAGGGATTCCAACACTTCGAGCCATTGCGGCAAAAAGAAGTGCATTTTCAGTACAATCACCTTTTCCTGAAATCATAGCCTCAGAAGCTGAAAGATATGTACCTGATTCATTTTCTTTTATATGATCGTGAACCCAAGAACACAATGCTTTTATTGTTGAAGCTGAATCAGCTTTCTTTAGTTCAAAAGCCTTTTGTTTTATAAGACCATTATCACTTTGTACATATTGTGAAGGCTTCAAAGCCTCTTCTGAATATTTTTCAGCCTTTCTATTTTTGGCTTCAGAAATAAGTTTTATAAATTTAGCATTTCCAACTTTTGAAACAATCTGATATGCACTTGTTGGTATAGAATTTTTATTCCCTTTGGATTCAAAACATTTTATATTTATTGAATCAGAAGCATATACAATTTCAGGGTCTATCTTTTGAGAAGACATTATTGAACCTGCAACTGCTTTTGCATTATTTTTACTTTCAGCATGCTGTTGATCTGTTTGAACAATCTTCATCCCAGATGTTTCACACATACATGCATTTCCGTGTGAATCGATCCAAATTTTTATTTCGGCATCAGGGAGAATTGAAGATTTTACAAGATATTTTGAAGCATAAATATTGCCTGATTCACAAGAAACATTCTCATTATCCAAAAATTTTATGCTCACATCATATATCTTTTGATATTTTGAATCCACACATTTTATCTCTCTGTAATCTTTTACTTTTGATATAAAAAGACTGTCAGGAGGAGCATATATCTTTTCCTCTGGAATCTCCAATTTTATTTCAGACGAAACTTCTCCAACTGTGGATTGAAATACAAAATTCCTATCCTTTTTATACATTGAAAAAGAATTTTTTGAATTGCCAATCTCAGAAATTACTTCTTGTACAGGTTGAAAATCATAAGTATAATAAGTTTCTGCTATTGTCTTATCATACCCAGTTGAATTTCTCATATAAGTTTCACTTCTAAATATAACGGTTGGCTTTCCCTCAAATTCCGTCTTATCCCTTTTTGTCTTTATATATCCAATTTTTCCTGAATTATCGTAAATATTAAACCACAATTCGCCAAATGCTTTTTCATCAGGAATATCGGCAGGGTCTATTTTATTGCCACCAACTACTTCACAACCAAGTAAAAACAGAGAGAATAAAATAAAAAATATGAAAACACTTTGTTTAAATAAATTGAATTTCATATTAGACTTGTTTACGATTCGGCATTATCTGAAATCCTTTCTCCTGATTTTTTCAGATATATCATAATTGCCCATATTGCGGCAGGAGTTACTCCAGATATTCTTGAAGCCTGTCCAAGAGATATCGGATTCATTTTTTCTAACTTCTCCACAACTTCGTTAGAAAGCCCACTCACCTCCTTAAAGTTGATGTTTTCAGGAATCTTTATTTTTTCAAGATTTTTAAATTTCTCAATTTCGGCTTTTTCTCTCTCGACAAAACCTTCATATTTAATATTTATCTCGACTTGATCAGCTTCATCTTTTGAAAGTTGCAATCCTGTATCATAAAGTTCCATTATTTTTTCATAATTTAGTTCATTTCTTGAAAGAAGTTCAGAAAGTGTCATTGTCTTTTTCAATGGAGGACTTTCCCACTCTTCAAGTCTTGAATTTATTTCTTTTTTAGGAGTTATTTTATTTGTCTTTAAATAATCAAGTGCTTTTGCTATATTTTCTCTTTTTTCGCAAGTTCTCATATATTCCCTTTCGGAAACTAATCCAACTTCAAAGCCAAGTTTACGCAATCTCAAATCGGCATTATCTTCTCTCAAAAGCAACCTATATTCACATCTTGAAGTAAATATTCTATACGGTTCATCAGTTCCTTTTGTTACCAAATCGTCAATCAATACACCAATATACCCTTCAGAACGGCTTATAGTAATATTTTCCCTATCCAAGGCTCTTAAACCTGCATTTATTCCTGCGATAATTCCCTGTGCGGCCGCTTCTTCATATCCTGTTGTTGCATTTATCTGACCTGCAAAATAGAGATTTTTCACAAGTTTTGTTTCAAGTGTAGGATATAGCTGGCGGGGATCGGAATAATCGTGTTCTATAGCATACCCTGGTCTTATTATTTCTGCGTGTTCAAGTCCTTCAATACTTCTAACCATCTCAATTTGAACATCTACAGGAAGACTATTAGAAAGACCATTTGGATAATATTCTGTTGTTGCAAGACCTTCAGGCTCCATAAATACATGGTGCGAAGTTCTTTCTGAAAATTTAGTTATCTTATCTTCAATAGATGGACAATACCTGACACCAGTTCCCGTAATAACACCTGTAAACATTGGAGAAAATTTACTTCCTGACCTTATTATATCGTGGGTTCTCTCATTTGTATGTGTTATATAACAAGGAATCTGTTTTTTATTTATACAGGCATTTTCAGAAAAAGAAAATGGATGTACATTTTCATCACTATATTGTATTGTCATTTTAGAAAAATCAATACTTCGTGCATCGATTCGAGGAGTTGTACCTGTTTTAAATCGTCCCAATTTAAAGCCAAGTTCTTCTAAATTTTCAGCAAGCCCTACTGAGGCAGAATCCCCCATTCTTCCACCAGGGAAATGACATAATCCAATATGTAACAATCCCCTCAAAAAAGTACCAGGTGTGATGACAACACATTTTGCAAAAAATTTATAGCCTGTCATATCTTCAACTCCACAGGCAATACCATTTTTTACAATTATTTTTGAAGCCTGTCCCTGTTTTATATCCAAATTTTCTTGATATAAAAGAACTTTCTTCATGTGAGCCATATAAAGAGCTCTATCAACTTGAGCTCTAAGTCCTCTTGCTGCTGGACCTCTGCTCATATTTAATTCTCTAAATTGAATACCTGTTGCATCAGCAGCTTTTCCCATTTCTCCGCCAAGTGCATCAATTTCTTTTGTCAAATGCCCTTTACCTACTCCGCCTATTGCAGGGTTACAAGAAATTGCACCAAGTGTATCAACATTCATTGTAAGTAAAAGTGTTTTTAATCCCATTCGAGCAGGTGCAAGACAAGCCTCAGTTCCAGCGTGTCCCCCACCTACAACGATAACATCATATCTATCTGACATTTTTTTATTTTTTCCCTAAATAAATATAATTTTACACAAATTGATAATATTCTTTAGATGACAAGTTTTATCCTTTGAATTTTTGTTATTAGTTGATTAGCTCACAAAAAAAATAACGGACTTTCATCTCGGTTACTTGTATCCGAGATGAAAGTCCGTTTAATTAAAGGCAAAATATCCCTAATAATAACTGTGATCAATGCCTTTTATTTGACATACTCCCCATAATAAATTTAGGGGATTCTGGGATATTAACGAACCTTGCCTCTATTTTAAATTAGAGGTCTTACGAGTTCTCTCCACAATGGTTGAT
>JBGUKW010000086.1:0-5685 GCA_045114665.1 Candidatus Xenobia bacterium
TAGCAAATATCACTGTTCCAGACCCACGCTCAATAGTTATTCAACCTTGGGATAAATCTGTTCTTGGTAGTATTGACAAGGCTATACAAAAATCAGATATAGGTATTCATCCTGTAAATGACGGAAATATAATAAGACTTTCAATTCCACCTTTAACAGGTGAAAGAAGAAAAGACCTCACAAAAGTTGTCAGAAAGAAAGCTGAAGAAGGCAAAGTTTCACTCAGAAATATAAGAAGAGATGTAAATGATGAACTTAAAAAACAGAAAAAAGTTTCTTCTGCTTCTGAAGATGAAATTAAGACAGCAACAGATAAAGTTCAGAAATTGACAGATAAATATATCAAGGTTTTTGATGAAATTGCTGCTTCAAAAGAGAAAGAAATTATAGAAGGCTAATGGATTTTTCAACAGATATTTTTGATTTTAGAGATATAAAAAAATATTTTGATTTTTATTCAGGTAAGATAATTAAGATAAATATTTTAAAGCCTGATAGAAAAAATATAGGTTTTGGAAATCTTAGGATAATATTTGTAAGAGAAAGTGAAATTGAAGTTGAATTTCTTTTGTCTTATGAAGATTATGCAAAATAAAGTAAAAAGGGGGGGGAAAAAATATTGACTTTTTTCATGCCCCCTTTTATAATATTTCAATAGATATTTTTAAAAGTTATATAACACGACAGGAAACGACGAATTAAATTAAAAGATGACAATGGAAAAGAATAATAATGGAAAAGAATAATAATGAAATACCAGCCCATGTTGCCATAATAATGGATGGCAATAGGAGATGGGCAAAAAAAAGAAATTTGCCTTCTGTTATTGGGCATAAAGAAGGTGAAAAGGCTTTTCATAAAATAGTTGAATTTTGTTCAAATATTGGTGTGAAAGTTTTGACTGTATATGCTTTTTCTTCTGAAAATTGGAAGCGTTCAGCTGAAGAAGTTGGAGCTTTGATGAATTTATTTGAATTTTATATAAAAGCAGAAAGAAAATATATTTTGGCAGAAAATATAAGATTTAAAATAATAGGTGATAAATCGGCTCTTCCGAAATCTCTTATAAGAGAATTTGACAATACAGAAAAAGATACTGAAAATGCAGGTGGGATGGTTTTAAATTTGGCTGTTAATTATGGTTCAAGATTTGAAATTACAGAGGCAGTAAAAAAAATATCTAAAAAAGTTTTGTTAGGTGAAATCAATATTGATGATATAAACGAAGAACTTATTTCATCAAATCTTATGACTTGGGATTTATCAGATCCTGATTTGTTGATAAGAACAAGTGGAGAAGAGAGACTTAGTAATTTTTTGTTGTGGCAACTTGCTTATTCAGAATTTTATTTTACAGATGTTCTTTGGCCTGATTTTGATGAGCAATGTATGTTAAAGGCTTTTGAGGAATATAAGAAGAGAAATAGACGTTTTGGTGGTGGAGTCTAAATATAATTTATGCAGAGATTTATTACTGGAGCATTATTAATAATAGTATCTATAATTCTTATCATTTGGTCAAAATGGGCTATGGCTTGTTTTATTATTCCTGTAGGAATTATTGGAATATTGGAATTTTACAAACTTGCTGAAGGTAAAGGTATTTCTCCTTCTGTTCCAAATGGAATTTTTAGTATTGTTATTTTGTATATTTCAACACTTTTATTTAATCAGAAATATACGATATTTGTTTTGTCATCTCTTATTATATTTACCATGTTTATTTTTATTTTAAGAAAAGATAATCATGTTTCAGCTATATTAGATGCAAGTGTAACAATACTTGGATATATATATGTTGGTTGGTTTTTTTCAATGATTTTCAGTATAAGAGATGTCAGTGGAACTGTAACAATTACAGCTTGTAAAATTACAATGGATCAAGGTGCTGCAATGGTATTTCTGCTTCTTTTTACAACTTGTTTTACAGACATTGGAAGTTTTTGTTTTGGAAAACTTTTGGGAAAGACAAAATTGTGTCCAGATATCAGTCCAAATAAAACAGTTGAAGGTGCTATCGGTGGAATTTTTACAGGTATTGTAATTGCATTTATTGTAGGAAGATTACTTTCACTTAGTTTACTTGATTCTCTCTATTTTGGATTGATAATAACTGTTGTCGCTCAAATGGGTGATTTGTGGGAGTCTGTATTGAAAAGAGATGTAGAAGTTAAGGACTCTGGAGAGGCTGTTCCAGGTCATGGAGGAGTTCTCGATAGACTTGATTCTCTTTTATTAAGCACTCCTGTTGCTTGTATGCTTTTTAAATTTTTTATAGGTTTTTAATGAAAGAAGAATATTTATGGTAAGTATTTCAATAATTGGTTCAACTGGTTCTATTGGAACACAAGCACTTGATGTTATAAGATGTTTCCCAGATAAATTTTCTGTGGTTGGTATTTCAGCAAATTCTAATTGGAAATTGCTTTTGAAACAGATTATAGAATTTAAGCCTTTGATAGCTGTTATTTTAGATAATTCTTCTTTTGTTCAATTAAAGGAAAATTTACCTAAAGATTCAAAAACAAAGTTAATTTTTGGTGCTGCAGGATTAAATGAAATTGCTTCTATGCCAGAAACAGACCTTGTGCTTGTTTCAACTGTTGGAGTTTCTGGATTGAGACCTACTATATCTGCTTTAAAAGCAGGAAAAAAATTAGCTTTAGCCACAAAGGAAGCCCTTGTTGCAGGAGGGGATTTAGTAATTCCTTATGCTAAATCAAAAAATATAACAATAAGACCAGTTGACAGTGAACATAGTGCTATTTTTCAATGTATAGGAAATGATAGGAAATTTTTAAAAAATGTTATTTTGACTTGTTCTGGTGGAGCTTTGAGAAATTTTACAAAAGAACAGTTAAAAAAGGCAACTGTTGAAGATGTATTGGCACATCCCAATTGGTCAATGGGTAAAAAAATAACAGTTGATTGTGCTACATTGATGAATAAAGGCTTTGAAATGATAGAAGCATGTCATTTGTTTAATTTAAAACCTACTCAAATTAAAATTGTCATACATCCACAGAGTATTATTCACTCTGCTGCTGAATTCTCAGATGGTTCTATAATAGCCCAGATGTCAAAACCAGATATGAAACTTGCAATACAATATGCTTTTTCATATCCAGAAAGACTTGAAAAAAATTGGACCAATACAGATTTTTTTTCACTTCCTGCACTTACATTTGAAAAACCAGATTTTGATAAGTTTCCTTGTTTGAAAATAGCTTTTGATTCTTTTTCACAAGGTGGGACAATGCCTGCTTCTTTAAATGCTGTAAATGAAGAAGCTGTGTATGCTTTTTTGAAAAAAGAAATAATGTTTGAAGATATATTTAAAGTTATTGAATTGACTTTGTCTAAAGTTGAGCGTTTGCCTTCTTCTCTTGAAAATATTTTTTATGCTGATTCTGAAGCAAGACGCATCTCAGCATTTTTTATTGAAAAATTGAAAGATAATTATAATAATGTTGACTGAAAAATTTACATATTTTTCTGGACCAACCATTCCAGATAAATTTTTGACATTTGTTGAAAATGCAAAAGAAGTTTCCATAGATATAGAAGCTGATGGGTTACATCACTATTTTGCAAGAGTTTGCCTTATACAGCTTAATATTGCAGATAAAATTTATATAGTTGATCCTCTTGAAAATATAAATACTGCAATGCTTTTTCAAGCTATCGGTAAAAAGACTTTAATTTTGCATGGTGGCTCTTATGATCTACATTTGATGAGGGAAGATTATTCATTTGTTCCTGAAAAAATTTTTGATACGATGATAGCTGCTCAAATTTTGGGTTTGGAAAAACTTGGATTAGTTAATCTTGTGGAAAAATACTTTAAAGTTTCTCTTTCTAAAGGACCACAAAAAATGGATTGGTCTCAGAGACCTCTTCTTGATAAAATGTTTGATTACAGTGCAAATGATGTAAAATATCTTCTACAACTGAAAAATATTTTGACAAAAGAGTTAAAAGAAAAGGGAAGAATGAAATGGATGGAAGAAAATTGTGAAAAATTGCTTTTATCTGAATCATTTGAACAGCATGCCAAAGATAATTTGGATGAAGAAAATTGGAGAATTAAGGGTTCTTATGCTCTTGATAGAAGAACACTTGCATATTTGAAAGAACTTTGGGATTGGAGAGAAAAAGAAGCACAAGGAGCAAATGTGCCTGTATATAAGATAATGAAAAATGAAAATCTTATTGAACTTGCTGTTTGGTGTGCTTCCGAAAATAGACCAATATTTTCTTGGCATTTATTTGATAAATATATAAAGAGAAAAATTAGGGGAGAAGAGTGTGAAAGGGCAAGAATCAGAGCAAGGAAATTACCTCCTTCCAAATGGCCTGAAAAAAAGCATCAAAAAGGAAGCAAGGGAGGGGGAGAAGTCAATCCAATATTTTTTGACAAGATAAAACTTGCAAGAGATAAAATATCTGCTGAATTAAAAATGGATCCAGCAATAATTTTAACACAAAAAATTATTTCAAAAATAGCTACATTGAAAGAATATGATCCAGATATTCTTGTAACTAAATTTGGATTGTGTGTTTGGCAAAGAGATCTTATTGAAAATGATTTGATAAAAATTTTTGCTGGAGAAGAATAAGGTTTTTAATCTATCCCCAACCCCTTTCCTTGATTGCAAATAAGGAAAGGGGCTTTTATTTTTCTGCAAATTTTTTAAAACAACCATTTTTTTTCTAAGTGTATTTGTTTATTTTTATAAAAAGATTGTATATAAATTATGTAGAAATATTTTATTGTACAATAAAATGACAACGACATAAAAAATATATTGTATTTTTGAAAAATTTTTGCAATATATAATTTTCAAAAATACAGATTTTTTTATTTTTAGCAAGTTTTTATTTACTGCTAAATTTTCTTTTATTATATAAATCTCACTTTAAACATTTTTCTCTTGTTATTTTTCTCATTTTATTTAGAATAGAAAAATATTTTAAGTAAAAGCCTTATATTTAATTTATATAATGAGAAAAAGTGATGTCGTTCGATTTCTTATAATAAAAAGAAAATTTATCTTATTTGTTTCTACTTGCTAATATTTCTTTCTACTTATGACCAATTTGCAAGTTTTAGTTTTTGGAGTGTAATAAGTTCACTAAACAATTTTACCCCAAAGTTTATATATAAATGCTAAAAACAACCATCATTTTTGATACTGCATTTTTTATAAAAACTACTTTAGAAAATTGAAATCGTTCTCTTTATTACACTCCAAAAACTTTATTGAATTGCCTAATTCACTCGTTATGTTATATAGTTAATTTAAATTTTAAAATTCACCCAAATAAGCATTAAATAGGAATATTGCAAGCTGAAGGCGTGGCAATCTAAATCATTTAATTTACATTTAGCATTTATTAAACAAATCGAGTAGAAATTATTGAGGTTTGAAAGAAAATTCACCAAAACAGGCACTAAATAGGGACAATGTCATTGCGAGCCGAAGGCGTGGCAATCTAAACCACTTAATTTAAATTTAGTAGTTTATTAACAGATCGAGTAGAAATTGGCTAATTGAAAAATTTTTACACAAAAAACACCGACGGACTGAAGACTAAACAACGACGAAAGAAAGGAGACAGACGATGACAAACAACGAGAGAGAAGAACTACACAAGACGATTTGGTCTATTGCTGATGATTTG
>JBGUKW010000087.1:0-13243 GCA_045114665.1 Candidatus Xenobia bacterium
AAGGCTTTTGATTAGTGGTATTTATTTTTTTTCTCTGCTCAAATAATAATTTTTTTTGATTAGATACTTTTATTTTTGATTATAATCCTAAGTTTTTATTTATTGAATCAACACCACCCCTGCCCCTCCTCAATCAAAGCCGAATTATTAATAAAAAAAAACTATAAATTATCTATTATAGCCCTATTTCTTAAATAATTGACTTTTGTAATTTTTTATAAATTTCAAAATTTTTATCATAAACATCTTTAACATTTAAGTCAGGTTTAAAAATTTTTCCCTCCTTAAACATTTTTTTAGATGCAACAGAAACATTTTCATATATCCCCAATGAAGAAGCTATTATTGTTGCAATACCCAATAATTCACTTTCAGGCTCTGCCAATGACATGACAGGAATTCCCAAAATATTTGCTTTTATTTTATTCCAAATATCATTATAAGAAGGCTTTCCTGTAACTCTCATAATTTTTGGATAAATTCCATAAGAATTAAAAATTTCCAGTGCCTGTTTCAACGCAAAACCTATTCCCTCCATGACCGCTCTTGCAAAATGTTTTGCAGTATGTCTTGAAGATATACCATAAAATATTCCGCATGCTTCAGGATTAAAATCAGGAAATCTCTCACCATCTATATATGGAAGAAAAACAAGACCATCACTTCCCTCTTTCACAGAAGAGGCTTCTAATTCTATCTCTTTATAAATTGTACATCTGCCATAAAATGAATTTTTAAACCATTCAAGAGCTTTACCACTTGATGACATAACAGCACCAACATGCCATAAATCATCTATAAAAGGATGTGGAACAGAAAAAAATCTATTGTCATTTGGTTTTACATCTGCCAATGCTTCAAGTCCCTCTGAAGTACCTGTTTTATTTAAAATAATATCTTTTTCAAGGCAATTAGCTCCTAAAATAGCTTCAAGCACATCTGCTCCACCAGTACCTGCAAATACAGGGATACCTGATTCTATACCAAATTTTAAAGAAGCAGATTCAGAAACATAACCAACCAATTCACCACATTTATATTTTTTAGGTAATAAATCTTTAGAAAGTCCAGCACCTATCCAAGAATAGTCAGGAACAGCATTAAATTCATCAGAAGCATAAGATAGAGAAGGTTCACTAATAAGAAAAGATGTTATATAATCAAGGGGTTGCATTACATATCTAATCTTTTTAAATATTTCTGGTTCATGATTCTTAATCCAAAGAGTAACTGGAGAAGGAAAATTTTCAGGTACAAATTTTCCTGTACTCTTTTTTATATTTTCAGACTCTTTATAAGCTCTTGAATCAAGCCAAACAACGGCATTTCTCACAGGCTCTAATTTTTCATCTAAAAAAATAGAAATCGGTCCACAAGAGCAGACACAAATTCCATCTATATTTTTTATATTTCCAAATTCTATAATTTTTCTCAAAGTAGATGAAACAGCTTCAAGCCATATATTTGGATCATATTCAGAAATTCTATCTAAAACTTTAAATGAATCAAGATTACAAAAATCAGATATAATTTTATTTCCCAAATGATCAAAAACAGCAACTTTTACTCTTGTAGAGCCTATTTCAATAGCCAGCAAACTAATATTATTTTTCACTTTCCTCTTCCAATTCTTTTAAATTTATATAAGAAATCATGTCACATTTTTCGAGGTATAAAATAAACTCTTGAAGCCTATCATAAACAGGACCATCATTGAATTTTTTTTCAAATTCAACAGCAATATCTGCAATGGTATTTTTACCATCACACATATTCCAAACTAAAGAACCTTTTTCATCAAGTCTAACTTTTACATCAGGATTTTTTAAAAATTTATCAGCATATTTTTTAAAAAAGCTATTAAAAAATCTCGGTTGACTTACAGAAATATTGCCATTATCAAGAGTTTCAAATTTCCTCTGTCTCAATGGTTTTAACTTAGCAAAATCAATCTTCTTCTTTTTTTTGAACATTTTTACATATCTCTTTCGTTCACAATAAAATCAAATATTTTTATTTATGAACATAAATTATGTAGTTTTATCCAATATATGCAACATCAGCGGTATTTGAAAAATCTTGTTTTTCCAGCCATTCTCGTTCTTCATCATTTTCTGGTATATCAATCCTCTCTATTTTGAAAATAACAGGTCTTGTCCCATCGTTACAACAAGCTATCATTATACGGTCATCATTTGTCCAGTTTTTCATAATAGAGCCACCTTGTAATGCCGTGTAAATATATCGGCTAATAGCATCCCATGCTTCTCCACAAAATCTACCATTCATTAAATGATAAAAATCGTCTTGTTGAGGAGTTCTTTTTAAATAAAATGTATCTCCCTGCTTAAAAAATGGACATGGTCCAGACTTTGGATCAACAAGATATTTTTCCTGTAAATTTGTAAAGCACTTTGTTTCTAAAACTGTAATCTTACACTCATGTTGCATAATTCACTCTCCAATAAAATCTATCTCTTTACAATTCCCAACACTTTTTTAAATATTCCATTTGCCGTAAGTCCATATTGTTCAAGAAGTTCTTCTTGATGTGCATGTTCAATAAATTCATCAGGCAATCCAATCATAGTTAATTTAACAGGTATATTATTTTTACTAAATAATTCAGCAACTGACGAACCAAAACCGCCTGAAATCACATTTTCCTCGATAGTAACAATATGATTAAACTTCTTCCCTACTTGCAAAATAATTTCTTCATCAAGTGGCTTTATTGTTCTTACATTTATAAGCATTGCAGAGATACCATTTGAAGATAAATTTTTTACAGCAATCATAGATGGAAAAACCATACTACCAACAGAAAAAATAGCAATATCTTTTCCGCCACAAACTATATCAGATTGTCCTATCTTAAAAAACGGCAATGAAGATTCAGGAAGACCAACACAATTTCTTTTTGGATACCTTATTGCAACAGGTCCATTATACAAAAGTGCTTCTTTTAACATAACCCTTAATTCAAGTTCATCTGCAGGAGCCAAAACAACCATATTGGGAATCATTCTTAAGTATGATAAGTCAAATTCGCCTTGGTGTGTAACTCCATCTTCTCCAGTTATTCCAGCCCTATCAATGCAGAAAATAACAGGTAATTTTTGAATAGCCACATCATGAATAATCTGATCAAAGGCTCTCTGCAAAAAAGTTGAATATATTGCAACAATAGGTCTAAGTCCCTGCTTTGCCATAGCTGCTGAAAAAGTTACAGCATGTTCCTCTGCAATACCAACATCAAAAAATCTATTTGGGAATTTCTCAGCAAATTTTTTTAAACCTGTTCCATCTTCCATTGCTGCAGTAACAGCAACAACTCTTTCATCTTCACTTGCCAATTCAAGTAAAATCTCTCCAAAATATTTTGTATATGAAGGAACAGGAGAAGGAGGATTTAAAGACTTTCCAGACATTAAAGAAAAAGGGCCAGTACCATGGAAACGCTCTGGATTTTCTTCAGCATAAGAAAAACCTTTTCCCTTTTTTGTTATTATGTGAATTATTTTATTGCCTTCAATTTTTTTTGCTTTTTCAAGAACAGAAATAAGTAGATTTATATCATGACCATCAAAAGGACCTAAATAAGAAAATCCAATTGACTCAAAAAAAGCCCCTGGACAGAAAAAATATGTCAATCTATCTTCAAGTTTTTCTGCCCAATGCAACATATTTTTTCCAATCCAAGGAATATTTCTAACCAATGTCCTAAGAAGACTTCTAATAGTTATAAATCCTGGATTTAGTCTAACCGAAGAAGAAAGTGAATCAGCCAATGCTCCAACACTTTTTGATATCGACATCTTATTATCATTTAAAATAATAGTCAAATCATCCGCACAAGAAGAAGCATTATTTAATGCTTCAAAAAACATACCACAACTTGTAACACCATCACCAATAACAGGGACAATATCAAATTTTTCATTTTTTATTTTTCTTGAAGCAGAAAATCCTAAAGCCAATGACAAAGCAGTCCCTGCATGTCCAGCAATAAAAGAATCACAAGGACTTTCATCTGGGTTTGGAAAACCACTAATTCCATTCTTTTTTCTAAGTGTCGAAAAAAAATTTCTTCTTCCGTTTATTATTTTATAAGCATAGCACTGATGACCAACATCCCATATAATTTTATCATTAGGAGGATTAAAAACCTTACAAAGTGCCAATGTAAGTTCAACAACTCCCAAATTGGAAGCTAGATGACCACCATTCTTAGAGACGACTTCTAAAATGTCTTGTCTTATCTCTTCTGCAATTCTTTTTAGTTCATCTATTCCCAAATTCTTGAGGTCATCACTACTGTTAATTGAATCAATAAGCCTCATTGTTTTAAAATCATTAATTTTTTCTAATCGTCGTTACCTTCTCTCATTCTTTCCAAAAGATAATCAACTGCCTGTACCATCAATTTACTATTATTTTTACCAAAATTAAAAGCAGCTTCTTTTGCTTTATCTGCAATTTTAATTGCAAATTCATAGCATTCTTTTCTTCCGCCTAATTTTCTCGCAATATTACCAGTTTCTTCAACATCAGCATCAAGATAATCATCTGAAATTTGAAATAAAAGTCCAATATTATCTGCATAGGTATTTAAATCTTTAGATTCAAGAGCAGATTCACCATAAGCAAGTAAAGCACCTGACATAATTGATGCTTTCATCAAAGCACCTGTTTTCAATTTATGAATTGCGAGTATTCCCTCAACAGATGAATCTTCTGATTGAAATTCAAGAAGTTGCCCCTCGATCATATCTGTCGTGGCTTTTCCTAAAATATCAGATATTTTGATTTCCCTTTCAGGTTTTGAAAGCTCTGCAAGAAGTCTAAATGAAGCAGCACAAAGCCAATCACCACATAAAAGAGCTTGTGCATGACCATAACGAGCATGGAAAGAAGGTTTTCCTCTCCTCTCCATATCTCCGTCCATCTCTGGGAGATCATCATGTACTAACGAAAAAGCATGAATCAATTCAGCAGCACACCCAGCTTTTAAAATATCTTCCCTTACATCATCAGGTTGTCCTTCAGCAAATATCAAAGAAAGAGAAGGACGAAACTTCTTTCCTCCACCAATAACAGCATAAGTACACAAATCCCCAACATAACCTTCATTTAAAAGCCAAGTTGACAAAAAATCATCAACCTTTTCAGCAGATTCTGTCAAAAAATTCTTAAAAGCACTCATTAATTCTCTCCTATCTTTATTTTCTCTTCAGTCTTTATTTATGCCTTAAAATCTGTTACTTCTATTTCCCCAGAAGCACTTCTCGTTATTTTAGAAAGATAACCTTCCATATCTGCAAGACGATTTTTACATTCTTTATAAATCGTTATAGCCTCATCATATAACTTAACAGAATCTTCAAGTTCTATATTTGGATTTTCCAATTGTTTTATTTTGTCTTCAAGAGAACCTGTAAGTTCTTTAAAAGATTTTTTATTTTTAGCCATTTTCATTCTCCTGTGTTGTAGAAATATTTTCAACAATAGCTTCAACTTTTCCGTCTGCAAGCCTCATTGAAATTTTTTCTCCCTTTAAAATAGATGAAACACTTTTTACTATATGTCCCTTCGAATCCATTAAATAAGAATAACCTTTTTTTAATGGAATTTCAGGAGAAAGTCCTTTTAGTTTTGCCCCTAATCTATCGACTTTATATGAAAAAGCAGACATCACTCTGCTTTTATATAGTTCTAACTTTTCTTTTAATTCACTCAATCGCTGTTTCTTCTGAGCGACCTGATATACAGGATACATTATTCTTAAAATAACTTTTCTTGAATTTAAAACAGCTTTGGCACGATCGATTTTTCTTGTAAGAAATTGTTGTGCAAGTGAAATTTTTTCATCTAAAAGTCTATTTAACGCATATACATCTGGAACAGCAAGTTGAGCTGCTGCAGTTGGCGTAGCCACACGACGGTCGGAGACATAATCAGAAAGTGTATTATCTGTTTCATGACCTATTGCAGAAATAATAGGTATTTTATAAGAAGCTATTTCTCTTACAAGTTTTTCATCATTAAAACAGTTTAAATCTTCGAATGAGCCACCACCTCGACCAATAATGACAGTATCTATATCTTTACATTCAGACAAAAGACGAAGTGCCTCTATCATAGATTCTGGAGCCCCTTCTCCCTGAACCATAGCAGGAGCAAGTACAATAGAAACATGCGGAGCTCTTAGACGAACAGTTGTTATTATATCTCTTATAACAGCCCCTTCTGCAGAAGTTACAACACCTATTTTTAAAGGAAATTCAGGAATGGCTTTTTTTCTCTCTAAAGAAAATAATCCTTCTTTTTCAAGTCTGTCTTTTAATTTTAGATAATCTTCATAGATTTTGCCTTTTCCTGATTCCTTTACTAAATATGCTGTAAAAGAATAAGTTCCATTAGGCTCATAAATGCCAAGTTTACCAGTACATACTACAGACATTCCACGCTTTAATTCTATTTTACATTTATCTCTTGAAGTCTTAAAAAAATTGACTTTTATTTGAGAATTTGCATCTTTTATGACAAAATAGATGTGTCCAACCTGAGAAAGAGAAATTTCACTAATTTCTCCTTCAATCTCAATAGTATGTCCAATAATAAGATCACTTTTTATTAAATCAGATGTATATTTATTTATTTCGGAAACAGTAAATATTTTAGACATAACAAGAAAAAAATTTCTATAAATTAAATAAAAATCCTGTATTAACAAAAAAATCCGCTATTGTATAAACAAAAGCGGATTGTAATTTCAAATTAAAAAACTAAGCCTTTACTGCATTTTTAGCGAGTTCAACATATTTTGCAAATGCTTTTGGATCGGTTACTGCTATTTCAGCTAAAACTTTTCTGTCAATAACAGCTCCTGCTGCTTTAAGACCAGAAATCAATGTACTATATGTCATTCCATTGATTCTTGCAGCTGCATTAATTCTGATTATCCAAAGTTTTCTAAAATTTCTCTTGTTGACGATTCTGTCTCTATGAGAATAAGTCATTGAATGGATAACGGCTTCTCTTGCAGCTTTAATATGTTTATGTCTTACTTCTCTGTAGCCTTTAGCTAACTTTAGAATTGTTCTTCTCTTCTTTATAGCATTAACGCCTCTTTTTACTCTTGGCATTTTATTATTCCCCCAATTTTAATTATTTTTTTACAAAACTAAAAACTTTTTTGACGACAATATCCAACCTATGCCATATATGGAACTGATTTCAAAATATTTGCAACATTTGAATCAGCAGCAATAGTTGTTTTGCGGAATCCTCTTGTTCTCTTTGGGGATTTATTTTCACGAATGTGATGACATCCGCTAAACTGTTTCATTCTACGAATTTTTCCTGTACCAGTTATTTTTATTCTTTTTGCTACGGATTTTCTTGTTTTAATCTTTGGCATAATAAAAGACCACCCTTCTAAATATTTTACTTACACCCATATTATGCAGATTTCGGAGCAAGAATCATTATCATATTCCTGCCTTCTAATTTAGGAGCTCTTTCAACTGTAGATATTGGTTCAAGCTCTTCAGAAAGCTTCATCATTAGTTGTTTTCCAAGCTCTGTATAAACAACCTCTCTACCACGGAACATAAGTGTTATTTTTACTTTATTTCCTGTTTTAAGGATTCTCTCTGCAGTATTTTTCTTGACATTGAAATCATTGTCATCAATCTTTGGTCTCAATTTGACTTCTTTTACATCAAGAGTCCTTCTCTTAAATTTTGAATCCTTTTCCTTTTTAGCTTGTTCATACCTGAACTTGCCATAATCCATAAGTTTACATACAGGCGGTTCTGTTGCAGGAGAGACCTCTACCAAATCAAGAGACCTTTCTTCTGCTGCTCTAAGAGCTTCCTTAATGTGGAGAATTCCAAGTTGTTCACCATTTTCTCCAATAACTCTCACCTGTCTTGCTCTTATTTCTTTATTGACCTTAACCTCTTTTGAAATAATGACACCTCCGAAAAGTGAAAAATTTACTAATAAAAAAAGCGGACGACAAAATCCGCTTCAAAACAATATAAAAATTTGCAAAAATACAAATTCAAATAAAAGCAATATAAAAATTGCCTAAAACCTTGAAGTACAAAAACCGCAAGGTGAGAAGCGGAAACTTCTTCTTTGATAATTTACTGAATTGTAGTATAGCACAGCCTTTTTTTTATGTCAAGTACAAAAATAAAAAATATTTCTATATGTGAAAATAATTATTTTTTATTATATTCTGCTAAAATTCTTTCTGCTTGCTTTGCTGCATCTTCTCCCATTCTATTTCCTATTTCCTCATATTTATGATGTTCAGCCTCTTTTAAGCCAGCGTCAATACCAAGAGACATTCCAGCTTTCGATCCAAATGTACTTGCTGCAATTCCAACACCAAGCCCTGCAATTGCTCCCACAACATTACCTGGTCCAGGTACTACACTACCAGCAATAGCTCCTCCTACTAAGGAAGCTGCTATATCTCCAACAGCAGCTCCAGCTGCACCTGAAATTTCAAGTCTTCTCTTATCTACTCCTGTTAAATTTTCTTTTTTTGCAACATCTTTTGCTTCATGATAACCATCATAAGCCGAAAAAGCTGGACTAACAACTTGATCTGCCCCTTTGAGTAGCACTTTGCCAGAACCTTCTACAACCTGTTCTCCTGTTTCTTTTCCCAAAACTTTTGTAAAATCTTTACCACTTTTTACAAAATTATAACTATCTCTTATCTGATGCACATTTGCTTTGTCTTGTTGTTCTGTATATTGTTTTACCAAGGCATCATATTCTTCTTTTGATATATTTTTATTGTCATATTCAGCTTTAGCACTTTGTAATTGAGATTTAGCATTATTTAAATCATCATTATCAATTTTCAAAGCAATTCCGCTTGTTGCTACTCCTAACCCTTTTCCTACTCCATTAAATACTTTTTGATCTGACTTAACTACACTATCTGCAAGTTTATTTTCATCAACGCCTTCAACATCACCAAATTTATCACTTATTTTAGCTCTTTCATAATTTTCTAAAGCTGCTCCTGCTGGAGCGTTTGAATTAGACAAATGACTGCTAACAGTCTTTGCTTTAGAAAGACCTGATTTTACATCTTTTAAATCAGGGGCATTATCATCTTCATCATCATTATCAAAAGAAGAATTAATACTACCTAAAATACGATCTGCCTGAGCTTTTGCCCCCTTGTCCATATTTTTGGTTTCTGAATTTTTATTGTCTTTTGCTTCATCAGATATTTGTGTTTTGTCTTTTATATCTATTTCTTTGCTTTTATCAGTCGATTTACTGCTTTTACTCTTATCTACATCGTTTGTTTTGTCAGTCTTTTTAGTAGAATTTGTCTTTGAAGTATCCTTTGTTTTGTTTCTATCTGAAACATAATTATGTCTATCACTTGATGAACTTGATCTAACAGAATCAACACTCATTTTAAAACCTCCAAAAAAAATATAAGATATTATTGTATGATATATAACTTCTTATATTACTAAAAAAAATTTTTTTTTGTTAATATAATGTAAATTTTATTAATTTTTAGTTAAAAAAAATAAACAAAAAAGTTAATCTTGAATCCCATATTTTTCAGCAAATTCAGCATAAGTCATCTCATTATTATTCATTCTTTGCAAATCAATAACCATCTCTTTAGTCTTATCATAAGTATGGACATTATTATTTTGACTATAAGTCCCATCAGTTACAGAACATGCAATTTCAGAACCAGCCATAGCCCCTAAATCATTTCCAAAATAGCTACCTAAAAAACCACCCAAAAAAGCACCTAAAGGACCTGTAATTCCTGAAGCAACTCCTCCTCCTAATAAAGCACCCAACATAGCTCCCAAATAAGCTCCTCCAGAAGCTCCAACAGCTCCCCCAACAGCTCCTCCTACGGCTCCGCCACCTCTTGCAGCATAAGTCATATATCTATCTCTATCAGAGCCATCACCTGTTATATATCCTCTCTCCTTAGCATATTCCTCACCTTTACCCCAACCATCTTCTGCATCTATAAAAAGAGAAATACCTGGCAATATTTTAGAAAAAAACTTGCTCATCTTAGATAATCCACTAATTGAGCCTAATAATGTATCCATATGTCCAGTTAATTCACCAAATTCCTTAGTGAATCTAAGAGAACCATCTGCAAAACCTTTAAACCCTTCTGAATTACCTTCCTTTATTTGGTAAACAGAATCACAAATATTTTTAAACTCAAGAATTGATCCAATTAGTTTTCCCATTCCTCCTAATAAAGCCTGAGTATTTCCTAAATTATTACAAAGTCTATTTAATTCATCTGTATCTTTTGTCAACTGTGCTAAAGCTTTTTTAGTTCTTTCATCAGACAAAGCTTCGCCAAATCCATCATTTACAGCTGTTAGAAATGCCTGAGCATCTTCTCCAAGCTTTCTAGCTGATATAGAAATCTCTTCTGGATCAATATCAGCTTCATTAATAGCTATATCACCTCCTACTGGACTATTAGGAATATTTAACTCAGTAGCAGGAATATCTAAATCAACTAATTTCGCAGGTGTAGGTGTAAAATAAGTTTGATTATTGATAGTCATTGTATTTTCCCTTTCAAAAAATAATATATTATACTAATAAAGAGCATTTATATTATTTAATATCACACAATTTAACAAAAAATAAATATTGAATACACTCTAAATGAGTCAAAAAAATTCTTCTCATCAACATATTCATCAACTATATGACATACACTCTCAAAACCAGCTCCAAATCCAACTGTTGGAATATTACATCTCGAAGCAGAAAGCACTCCATCTGTGGAAAATGGCCATATTGTATAACCGACTTTTTGACCTGTTACATTTTCTATCGAATCTGCCAATTTTTTTACAAAAGGATTTTCTTTATCTGTAAGCCATGCTTTATGTTCTGTCTTCCAATCTTTTACAATACCTGTATAAGAAGGCTTATTATAAGTTTCTACATTGTATTTCAATTCTTTCCAAGTTGGATATGCAGACAATTTGCCAAGAAGTGATGAAAAAGTTTCATCTTTTGCAAGTCTTGCTATTACATCAGCCTTTGCAAAACTTATGACACTGCTTGAATCATCAGGTTCTGTCATAACTTTGGTAACAACAACAGAATTTCTTTTAACGACATCATCGCCAAAATTTTTAAATTCTTCCTGATTAAATTTATCTATCACAAGTAAATCCTCAGAAAGTGGATAAACAGCATTTATTCCCTTTTCAGGAACAGAACTGTGAGCCCTTTTTCCAGTTGCTTCAATAGTAAATTTTACTTTTCCCCTCTGTCCCAATGAAATTTTATTGCCTGTAGGTTCACCTAAAACAACGAAATCTGGAACTATTCCCAATTCAACTATAATTTCTTCAAAAGCGAGACCCTCTGCAGCTTCTTCTTCTGTAACAAAACAACCTAAAACCGCATTTTTTATTTCCAAATCAGAACTATTTGCAAATGCCATTGATTGAGCCATAGCCACAAGTGAACATTTCATATCACAAGTGCCTCTGCCATATATTTTACCTTCTCTTATGTCAAGAGAAAATGGATCTGTTGTCCAAAGTTTGCTATCACCTTCACCAACTACATCCATATGAGCATTATAGGCAAGAATTTTGATATTATTTTCTTTCAAATATAAAATATGATGTCTAATAGCTTCAAATGGTGAATCAAAATTTCCAAAATCTTTTTCCAACTCCTGCTTTTTAGGTGTAACTATAGATAAAACACTTCCTCTTTTTGTTCTAAAGGCAGGCATTTTATTTTCTTTAAAGAAATTGAGCAGAAAATCAGCCATTTCTTTTTCTTGACAAGTATATGATTTTATAGCTATACAATCTGCAAAAAATTTAATTATTTTATCTCTGTTATTGTCAACAAAACTATCTATATCTTTTAACATATTCATTATTACCTCAAAAAAAAATAAATGCCCGCATATTTTATGCGAACATTTATTTATATCTTTATTACTTCCAACTAAAGAAGAATCCTGGAATACTTGCATTGTATGGACGATGAGAGTTTATTTCATTATACAGCTCATTATTATACTGATTTTCAACTGAATTTGCCCCTGCTTCAGCCCCAACAGAACCACCAACAGAAGAACCAATACATCCTCCTATAATTCCTCCTACAATAGCTCCAATTCCTGTTCCAATAACAGGAACAACACTACCCAGAAACGCTCCTGCTGCTGCTCCTGCTGCTGTTCCTGCTGCTCCACCAGCAACAGAACCAAAGACCCCTCCAGCAGTTGCAGAATCATGAACCTGTGCATCATGGTTAACATCCCCATTAGAATGTTGTTGGGCTACTTCTGTACCTTCCATATATCCACTTATACCATTAAAGACAGCTCCAGCCACTTTTCCAAATATTTTAAGTGCCGTAGCTGTTTTTGGATATTCTTTAGCCAAATTTGCAAGCTTACCTAAATAACCTTCTTTCTCAGATGTACTCAAAGTTACTTTATCTTTTACTGCTTCATCTGCTATCCCTGAAACTGTACTGTTAGCTACGCCTGCTGCTGTTGTAGCAGTAGAAGCAACATTTGAAGACTCTTCTGAAGATTTACTTAGATTATTAGTATTTGTATTTTCCCAAGTGCGATATGAATAATCATTAATAGATGTTGTCATAATTTTTATTTTCTCCATTTATATTCAAATTTACCAAGCTACAGAATTAAACACCTGAGCCATATTGACATCTGGAGTAGGTCCCATCTGTTTTTTCATTTCTTCGAACTGTTGATCTTTATATCTATTTTCACCTATCTTTGCTCCAACTTCAGAACCAATTTCAGAACCCTTACAAGAACCTTTATATCCAGCAATAGCTCCTCCAAGGGCTCCTCCAATTACAGTTCCAATACCAGGACAGATAGCGGTTCCAATAAGTCCACCTATATATGTTCCTCCACTACCACCAATAAGTCCTCCTCCAACAGAACCAATAATTCCGCCTACAACAGAACCATTATAAACTTCTGAATCATGTTGAACATTACCATTTGCATGTTCTGCTGCAACTTCTTGACCTTTTTCATATCCACCTAAAACATTAAGAGCTTGTCCAGCAACACCAAGAAAAGGTTTTCCTTTGCCAACAAATTTTTTAATATTTTCACTTACATTTAAATCACTTACTGAACCTGTTATAGCATCTCCAACTGCTGAAAGTTTAGCTGCTATAT
>JBGUKW010000088.1:0-6937 GCA_045114665.1 Candidatus Xenobia bacterium
TGCAAAAAGATATGAATCCTATGGTTGGAAAGTATATAATGCAGATGGACACAACAAAGAAGAAATCAAAAAAGTTATAGAAGAAGCCATTGCATATAAAGGTGCTCCAAAGATTATAATCTTCAAAACACATATTGCATTTGGAACTCCAACAAAACAAGATTCTGCAAGCTCTCATGGAGTGCCACTTGGTGAAGATGAAATAAAAGAAATGAAAAAGAAGTTTGGACTTCCTGAAAACAAAAACTTTTATATTCCTGAAGATGTTTCAAAATTCTGTTCAGAAAAAATCGAAGCAAAGAAAAAAGTCCATGAAGAATGGAAAAAATTATTTGCAAATTGGACTGAAAAATATCCTGCAAAAGCAAAAGAACTAAAAATCTATAGCGAAAAAACAATACCTGAAAACTTCATTGACAAACTTTTAGAAGCAGTATCTGAAAAAGCAGAAGCAACAAGAGTTTCTTCAGGTAATGTAATCCAAAAAGCAGGAGAAGTATTGCCTTTTATCACTGGAGGAAGTGCAGATTTAGAGCCTTCTGTAAAATGTCATATAAAGAAAGCAGAATCAATAAAACCAAACAATTTTGCAGGAAGAAATCAACATTTTGGAATAAGAGAGCATGCAATGGGGGCATACATGAATGGAATGGCACTTTATGGATTATTTGTTCCATATGGTGCAACATTCTTGGTTTTCAGCGATTATATGAGGGGAGCTGTAAGACTTTCTGCTCTAATGGGTACACAAGTAGTATATGTATTTACCCATGACAGTATTTTCTTAGGTGAAGATGGTCCAACTCACCAACCAATAGAACATATTGGTTCCCTCAGAATAATACCAAATTTAACAGTAATAAGACCTGCAGATGCCTTTGAAACAGCTGTTGCTTGGGAAATGGCACTAAAACACAAAAATGGTCCAACTGTTCTTATTCTTTCTCGCCATAATCTTCCACAACTTCACAAAGAAAAAACATCTGAAGCAGTAGAATCAGTGAGAAAGGGCGGTTATGTGATAAGCAAAGAAGAAAAAGAAGCAAAATTTGTATTAATTGCAACAGGTTCTGAAGTTAGCACGGCCATAGAAGCACAAGAAATTTTGAAATCAGAAGGAATTGATGTAAGAGTTGTTTCAATGCCTGTTCCTGAAATATTTGAAAAACAATCTGAAGAATACCAAAAATCTGTCATTTTAGAGGATATTCCAGTCGTTGCAATAGAGGCAACAAGAACAAGAGATTGGGATAGATTTGTAAAAGATGACGGATTTGTAATTGGTATGAAATCATTTGGTCATTCTGCACCTGCAAAAGTTCTTGCTGAAAAATTTGGATTTACAGGAAAGGCTATTGCAGAAAAAGTAAAAAAGCTATAATGAACATTTAAGAAATCATTAAACAAAAAAATGGATTGAATTAAACAATCCATTTTTTTTATCACTTAGAAATTTATTTAGTTATAAAAACAATTTTAGAAAGATAAAATATTTGTTTTGTAGAAATAGAAATGTAAATAGAATCAAAAACAAGGGGAGGGATTATGAGAGTTTTAATCACAAATGATGATGGCATAAATGCTGAAGGCATAAAAGTGCTTGCTGATGAGATCAGTAAAAAAGCAGATGTTACAGTTATTGCACCTGATAGGGAGAGAAGTGCTGTTGGACATGGAGTAACTTTCTTCTCCCCTATGCGTCTTTTTAAATTATCAGAAGAAGAGCATAAAATAATTTATAAATGCAGTGGAACTCCAGTTGACTGTATAATAATGGGGCTTAATTATGTTATGAAAGACAATCCACCTGATCTTATCATAACTGGAATAAATCGAGGAATGAATATAGGTTATGATTTTTACTGTTCTGGTACAATTTCATCTGCAGTTGAAGGAGCTTTATCAGGAATACAATCAATGGCTGTATCCTGTGCAACAGATATTGAATTTAATGTGCCTTCTTACGAACCTATTGCAAAAATTGCCTCTTGTATTGCAGAAAAAATATTTAAAAATCCACTGCCCAAAAGAGTTATGTTAAATTTAAATGCACCTATTGGAAAAATTAAAGACATAAAATTGACACATCTTGGATTTAGTAATTTTACATATGATATAATTTCAAGAAAAGATGCCTTAAATTTGGACTATTTTTGGTTTAACAGAAAATCCAATTACCAAAATGAGAAATATGAAGGAAGTGACTATCAAGCCATTATGGAGGGATATGCATCACTAACTCCCATAAATCTCGATTTTCCGACAGCACAAATTGATTTATTCAAAATAATAGACAAAGAAAAAATAAGACAATGGACAATATAGAAATAACAAAAGAAAAAACAAAAGATTTAGAAGAACAGTCAAGAGACACACTCGAATTTAATGAAGTAAAAAAAATAATTGCAAAATATGCCTCTTGGTCTCAAAGTCGCAATTTAATCTTGAACATAGCACCATTTACAGATATAGAAGATATATATGAAGTCCAAAATAAAATAAGACAGATTAATGAGATATTTGAAACAGGTTCAGATATTTCAATAGGTGGATTTGAAGATATATCTGAGCTATTGACTGCAACAGAAAAGGGAATTATTTTAACTGCTTCTGAATTTGCTTTGATAAGAACAAATATTGAGTTGACAGCAAGCCTCAGAAGGCAATTAATTCCTTTTTTGACAATGCCTTTTATTGTAGAGACAGTAAAATCATTAAATCCAACTACAGACCTTTTAAAAGCAATAGAAAAAACATTTGATGAAAGTGGAAATATAAGAAATTCTGCAAGTAAAGAACTTGCTGAAATCAGAGAAAATAGAGACCTTGCAGAGCTTTCAGTACATGGCAAAATAAATGCGATATTGAGGGACTCCTCAAAACAAAAAATGTTACAGGAAAACATTTGGACAATGAGAGAAGAGCGTTATGTTTTGCCTGTAAAAGAAGGATATAGAGGATTTTTTAATGGTCTTGTCCTCGATGTATCATCGAGTGGTTCAACAGTTTTTATGGAACCACTCGAAATCGTCGATCTCAACAACAAAATAAAACAATATAAAGCAGAAGAAAAAGCAGAGACAACAAGGATTTTAAAAAGTCTTGGATCAAATGTGGCAAGAAACAAAAGAGAATTATTATACAACCAAGATATAATAGCTGAATTTGACAAAATACGAGCTTTGAGCAAATACTGTATTGAATCAAAAGGAATACTTCCTCAAATAAACAAATCAGGAAAATTGATTTTAAAAAAGGCTAAACATCCACTTTTAGGAGAAAAAGCAATCCCACTTGACATTGAAGATGGAGATAAGTTTACAACACTTGTCATAACTGGTCCAAATACTGGTGGAAAAACAGTAACATTAAAAACAGCTGGCTTATTTTCATTAATGGGGCTTTCTGGAATATCTCTTCCTGCTGATGAAGGCACAGAAATTTCACTTTTCAAACACATATATGCCGATATAGGTGATGAACAGAGTATTTCACAAAATCTAAGTACATTTTCATCACACATGAACAAAATTGTATCCATTTTAGACAATGCAGATGAAAACAGCCTTGTCCTTTTAGACGAACTTGGGGCAGGAACGGATCCAAGAGAGGGAACGGCACTTGGAATAGCGATATTAGAGGATTTGATAGAAAAAGGGGCAAGAACAATAGTAACAACACACTATGGAGAATTAAAATATTTCGCAGGCAATCACCCCAAAGCATGCAATGCAGCAATGGAATTTGACAGTACAACATTAATGCCTTCTTA
This sequence comes from Candidatus Xenobia bacterium, assembly GCA_045114665.1. Lineage (GTDB taxonomy): Bacteria > Vulcanimicrobiota > CADAWZ01 > CADAWZ01 > CADAWZ01 > CADAWZ01. The sequence goes on from JBGUKW010000088.1 coordinate 3,773, forward strand.
CAAAATCACAATAGGTATTCCAGGGAGATCTTGTGCATTAGAAATAGCTTCAAGGCTTGGACTTTCACAAAAAACAATAAAAAGAGCAGAATCTTTAATATCACATGAATATGTTGAAATGGATAAAATGCTTGCTGAAATAGAATCAAAAGAACAATTTTTGAAAAAAGAAATAGAGACACATTCAAAAATTAAATCAGAAGCAGAAAACCTAAAAAATAAATATGAAGAAGATATCTCGCTGATAAAGGCAGAACAACTTGAACTTTTAGCAGATAGTGCAGCAGAAACAGAGGCAATAATAAATTCTGCAAAAAGAGAAATCGGAAAAATAATCCAAGATTTCAGAAAAAATTTGGCAAAATCAGCAAAGGAAAAAACAGAAAAAAATCCTGGTGCAGAGGCTTTGTCAGAAGCAGAAACAAGAATTGGCGGAATATTTGAAAGACTTTCAACATTCAAAAAGACAAAGAAAATAAAAAATATTCAAAAAGAATTAAAATTTAATGTAGGAGATGATGTATATGTTCCATCAATGGATATGATGGGAAAAATACTTGAACTTTCAGAAAATGAAGCCCTAATATCTATGAACAGATTAAAAATGAGAATTCCTACATGGAATTTAAGAAAATCGAAAAACCAATCTCCAACTCCTTCAGAAACAAAAGATGTATTTGTTCCAGATGTAAAAAGGCAAGTAAGTTCATTAAATTTAATTGGAAAATATACAGACGAAGCAATTTATGAACTTGAAAAATTTATAGACAATGCCACACTTGGTGGAATGGAATCTTTTAAGATAATACATGGAAAAGGCACAGGGGCCTTGAGAAATGCAGTTAGAAATGCTCTTTCAAGAAATAAACTTGTTGCTGATTTTAAATCTGGAGATATTTCTGAAGGTGGCGATGGAATGACAATAGTAACATTAAAGTAATTTTTTCATTAAATTGCTGTAATAATCAATATTTAAAGTCAATAAATAAAGGTAAATATAAATTATTAAAAGAAAATATAAAATGTCGAAAACTCTTAAAATATCAGGGAAAAAATATGGCAACAAATCTGCAAAATAAGGCAACAGGCGTTATAATTTCAGACAATACAGTTATGTTGAAGGAAAGATTTCAAATACTTCATAGCAATGGGGTATCTTCTCCTGCATACCAAGATATTTCTTTGATGTTCATGATGTATGAAAACAACCAAGGAAATAATCCTGACATATTTTTTATAGAAAATGAATCAAAAACAGTATATTGTATAAAATGGAATAGAGAACTAAGAAAAAAACAGAGTGGTAATATAACATTTATATCATTTCTTCAAGAAATATTAAAAGTATTAGCAAACTCTTATATAGATAGAACTGTTGACTTATTTATAGAATCAGAAACAAAAGAAATACCTATATATAAATCCTATGACGATGTATTTGCATATTGTTCAGAAGTAATCGAACAGAAAACACAAAATGCAAATTATGAAGAACATGATGAAAATGAATGGAGAAAAGGATATTTCATCTATGAAAATCTGAGAATAAAACAGATTTTAAAAGGTGGAATGGGTATCGTTTATATAGTCAATCACTTAAAAACTGGCGAAACTTTTGCCATGAAATCTATTCAACAAAAATTTCTATGGAATAACGATGCCTATAAGATGTTTATTCAAGAAGCCGAAACTTGGATAAAACTTGAAAAACATCCAAATATAGTTAGAGCTTTAACTGTTAGACAGATAAACTCAAGACCTTTTATATTTCTTGAATATGTAAATAATGGCAGTTTAGAAGACATTCTAACTAAAAAGCAACTAACAGTACAAAGTGCAACCTCTTATGCAATACAAATAGCTCGTGGAATGTCTTATGCCTTTCAAAAAATAGGACTTGTTCATAGAGATTTAAAACCTGCAAACTGTCTTATAAATGATAAAGATGTTCTAAAAATAACAGACTTTGGTCTTGCTAAATGTAAAATTAGCCAAGAAGAACAAGAGGGCATTATTCAAGGAACAATCCAATACATGCCCCCTGAAAGTGCTAAAGGTAAGGACACAGGAACACCAGAATCAGATATTTACTCATTCGGTGTTATATTATATAGAATGTTGACTGGTATTTTTCCGTATAAAGCCGACAATATCGGAGAATTACTTGTATTTTTTGACAAAGGCAGAATAGAAAGACCTGGATATGTAAAAGGTAATATTCCTCCAAGAATTTCAGCAATTACAATGAAATGTCTTGAAATAAATCCTGTCAATAGATACCATAGTTTCGAAGAAATTGAAAAAGATTTAACCGAGTTTTCCATCAAAGAATATGGAAAGATAGTAGTCTCAGAAGAAGAATCTCAAATAAAAATGACAGCAGAAGACCTTCTAAAAAAGGGACTTGGTCTGGCAGAATTGGGAAAGCATTACGAATCAATCGAAGTCTATGATGAAGCACTAAAACAAGCTCCAACAAATGTAGAAATATTGGTTGCAAGAGGTGAAAGTCTATATACTGTTGGTGGTTATAATGAAGCAATTAAAAATTTCAATGAAGCATTAAAAATCAATGATGAAGACGAAAAAATATTGACGAGAAAAGGCGACTGTTTCCTTGCATTAAAGAGATTTCAAGATGCCTTAACCTGTTACAATGAAGCATTGGAATTAAATCCCGAAAATGAAGAAACTTTGATATCAAAAAGTAAATATTTTTTAAGAACTCAAAAACCTCGTGAAAGTATTAAACTTCTTGACAATGTTTTAAAAAATAGCCCTGATCTATATATAGCATTATTTTATAAAGGAGCAGCTCTTCTCGATTTAAAAGAACCAGAAGAAAGTATCATATATTTTAAGAAAGCTCATGATGAAAATCCACGTTGTATTGAAGCATGGATTCAGCATTCTTATGTATTATACACGATAAGAAGATATAATGAGTCGGCAAGATATATGCAACAACTTCTTGAGTTATCTCCTGATTGCAAAGAAGCTGGTTTGTTGTTTATCAAAGCAAAAACAGCAGCAGGAAAATATGATGAAGCTATGAGCTTTATGGAAAAGCAAGGACTCCAAAATGCAGACCAAGAAGAGCTTTCAATTTATGCAGATATACAACTTGAAATGAAAGACTATGAAGGGGCCTTAGAAACTCTTCAA
>JBGUKW010000089.1:0-2136 GCA_045114665.1 Candidatus Xenobia bacterium
ACTTTTGGAAAGGAGAAAGTGGCTCCTCCCACCGCCCAAGGGCAGTGGGTTTCCGCCTACAACAACAGAAAGGATTTTATTTATGAAATAATAAAAAAAGTGTAGGATTACTTTCCTACACTTTTTTTACAAATTAAAATTTATATAATCCGACCATAAACGAGACTCCTGCTGAAACTGAAATTAGAAAAACATAATCACCTTGTTTGTATTCATCCCATGTGTCATATAAACAAAGAATAGGACTGGAAATTCCAGTATACCCATAAACATCCCCATTAAAAACATATTTTTCTCTCGGTATATTTGCTAAAGATAGAAAAGTTTTATTGTCTGGTGGAGAGAATTGAGACATACAAAATTTAGAAATATCTTCAATTTTAAGATTGTTGTCCTTTAATAAACTTTGTAACATGTCATTCCATATTTCTGCAAAAAAGGCAGATTTAAAAGGTATCCAATTTAATCTTTTTTTATCCATCGGCTGCTGTTTATCCATAAGACTTTTTGCCATCCCTATTTCTGGATTTTGAATTCTGTCATGATAAGAAGAATCTGTTCTTTGTAAAAAATCAAGAAAACCCCGTTGCTCCTTTTCTTCTTTTTTTTCTAATAAAATAGCTGTTGCATAGTCCGAAAATGTAACATAAGAAACAACATCAGACCATTTGATTGAATTTTGTAAAGTATTTACCCCGACAAGTAGGGCCTTTTTTATGTCTTTTTTAGTTCGCATTTGGTTTGTTGCTAAATCCAATGCAACAATCATACCGCCACAACTACAGTTCATATCGAATTCATAATGAGCATTGGTTGCCTGTAATTCATGATTTAATTTTAATGCATTTGTTGGAGCCAGATATTCAGGCGTATCTGTAATAAAGATAATCATATCTATTTCTTTAACATTTGTTCCAGTCTTTTTTAGAACCTTTTCGGCTGCTTGTTTTCCCATATAAAGACTGTTTTCTTTTGTGTAATCAGAAATATAGTGATTTTCTCTTTTGTGGTGTTTTAACAACCCTTTACAATCTTTTCCCATCCCCTCAAAATGCTTGATAAAATAGGAATTTGTCTCTTTTCGTTCAGGGTGCCATTTTTCTATTCCTGAAATTAAAATATTTGTATACAAAAGTGCCAACATCCTTTCTGCTTTTTTGTTCATATTTAATATGAGTTTTGCTCTATCATATTTAATATGAGTTTTGCTCTAATTTTTTTTTGTAAAAATTTCTTAAATTAAACCGGAGATTCAGTTCGTTATTTCTTTTTTAAAAACTCATATTAAAAATGTAGTTAATTTATTGATATTTTTATTAAAAAGGAGAAAAAAATCATGATTATTAAAAGAGTATTGGAAGATTTAAAACGCATTGCTAAAAATGGAAACAAATTACTTTTACTAAATGATGGATATCATCGGTTAGAGAAAGTGGAAGGAATTTCCTTTGTAATTAAAAAGGAAGAAACTTATATTTGTTTTCAAAAAAAAGAAGATGAAGAATGTGTCAGTAGCTTATCTCTGAAAGATACAATCTCAGTGTTAGAAGGTTTTATAAATGATTTACACTTTAGAGATAATTTGCAGGTAAAAATGGAAAGAGACGGTCTATCAAAAAATATTGTTGGATTCTATTTGACTGAAAAAGGAGATGTTGTGGGCGTAACCACTGATTGTATTGACACAAATAAAGCTATCAGAGATATATGTAGAGCAGGACTTCTTCTAAAAATGAACGATAATCAACTATTGCAAGCTTTACTGGAAGAAGGATTTACATGGGATGATATTTCAGAATATTTCCCGAAAGAACTATTAACAAAATTGAAACAAAATTTTGCATGTTAAAAAAAATCAAGAAAAAAGGGAGGAATTATCATGTGTACATTATTAAAGCAATTTGAAGAAGATTTAGCAAAGAAAGTTACAATATCAGAAGAAGAAGAAAAAGAAATAAATATTTTATGTGCTGAGGCTCATTTAATATCAAAAATTACATCATCTGACAAAAACAACGTATTGGAAAAAATGATATAAACGGTGCATTCATAACGTAACAGCCAGAAAACCCACTACCTTTAGGTGGTGGGATGAATGGCATTAAATTTGGGATGGCTGCGTTTTGAATATTATGA
>JBGUKW010000090.1:0-4567 GCA_045114665.1 Candidatus Xenobia bacterium
TTTTTAGAGTAAAATTCGCACAATCCCACTATGTCTTTAGCATAGTGGATGGATGCGAAATATGCAGGAACTGAAATATCTATAGAAAGGTGGTGAGACGATGATATCTTAACTTTTCAAAATACATAAGAGTGCCTTTGGAAAATCTGCCAGGTGCAGTTCTCCTAACGGTTTTCTCTTTAGGAATATTATATCATTTAAAAAAATAATTTACAAGGCTTCCTCCCACCACCCAAGGGTAGCGGGTTTCCGCCTATGGCAACGAAAGGAGATTTTTATGAATAAATTAAAAAAAACCTTAGAGAAATTAAAATTAAAAAAAATGTCCACTCGTTTTTTGATATTGGGCTTGCTATGCTGCGGTTTAGCAAATGTGATAGGTTATAACAATGTGGGGATGGTGTTTGCCGGAATATCCACTTTTCTGTTTATTATCTGTCTGATTTTTATGGCTAAGGAATTTTTATGCCTTTCGAAAAAAAAATCAGATAGTGCAAAAGAAGACATCCACGATATCGAAAATGCTTCAAAGAAACGTTTTCAAATCGCGCGTGATTTAGTTAAAAAAAATAAAAATGAATCTATTCCGAATGATGTCTGTAAAAAAAAGAAGGATATCCAAGACCTTACGAAAAACATCATATCAGAGGAAAATGATGCTCCTGAGGAAGAAGAAAAGGTTGTTTCTTCTGTAATTGAAGAAAAACCAAAAAAAAGGTATCGTGTCATTGATGATTAGGGGGAGGGAGTTATGGATACATCTGCATTAAAAAAAACAGTTTTTCTTTTTATCCCTATTTTACTGATAATCCTCCTTTTTTCTTATAAAAACAGTCTTTTTATAAAAAAGGAAGGACACAAAGATAATGTAGTCAGTGGAAGTGCTGCATACATAAGGGATTCCACAGACTCACCGTTAATTACATCACCACCCCCAGCCACTACTTCCCCTGCAATCATTAAAAAAGGTAATAATGTAGCAAAGAAGAAAGAGGATGTTACAATACTTGGTAATGATACTCAGCCAATAGACCGAAATGTAGGAGAAATATTCCCTATAAAGAAAAAACTTGCCCATGTTGAAACAAAACAGTTTTCATACATGGGACTTAGTCTAACACCTTTTGATAAGGGAAGAAAATTATATGTGACATGCTGGGGAATTAAAAATAAATTAAGCGTTCCGGTATATGCCAATATTTCTCTGACCTTTTATGACAGGGAGAAAGAAATGATTGGCTGTTTTAAGAAACAAACAAAAAAAACTTCTTTTTCCCCTAAAAAGGACTTTTATAAGCAAAATGTTTTGGATAAAAAGCAGGCTGGGACCGGAGATTTTGTTTTAGAAAAAAATATCTTAAAAAATGGATATGATTTTGACGATGTCTGTTTTATTTCTGTGGGAGAGACCAGTGGTGGAGAATCTGTTAAAAAGGTTGTAAAAAAGAAAAAATCCGAAAAAAAAGATGAAAATAATAAGAAAAAAAGTGTTAAAAAGATTTCCAGTAAAAAAGAAACCGTTAAAAAATCTACTATTAAGACTAAAAAAGGGAAGGAGCGTGGTGCCCTTTGAAAGCAATGGTTAAAAGCATTACTTATGTTATTTTAATACTGCTTGTTACTATGTCAAATCTTACAATAATTTCAAACACACAGCATAGAAATGAGGTTGTATCCTCTCTTCGTCATGGTATGTATGTGGCGATGGACGCCACTTATCAGTCTATGTCAAAATATCTTTATAAACCAACAAATGATTGGAACGAAGCAAATACAAACCAAAAACTGGCATCGGAATTTAATCGTGCTTTATTGGCACAAATAGAAAGTGATTGTGAGTTAGAGATTAAAATCATTAAGATTGATGCAAAAAACGGTCTTATTGATGTCGAAGCAACTGCTTATTTCCCATATTCAAACGGAAAAACCGGACATACGACTTACCGGTGCAGTATGGTGTCGGATGAATCGGAACCAACCCCAAATCCGGTACTAAAAGATTAGAGGATACAAACGAGTATCCTCTTTTTTCTGATGCTCCCACGCATAAAAGCGTGGGGTTCTTAGATTACATACGGGGTCACCCATCCCTACAGAATAGGATATAACCGTAGCTTTCAGAATTTACCGTTTTTGGAGGTTCCGGATAAACTCCGTACTTCTCAACGGAAGGGCAGCATCTGGACCTGGAAGATGGGAGCATCAGTACAAAAAAATCTGGATTGCGCTAAAAAAAAATCCTAAAAATATACTTCCCCAAAACTCATATTAAAAACAAAGGAAAATTTTACAAAATGTATCTTTTTTTCTCCCAAAATGCCAAAAAACATCATATTAAAAGTAAAGAAAGCAAATAGGATAGAAAAAATCTATAAATCTGAAAGGATGTGCTGTATATGCAAAAATGTTATAAAACAAGAGACGAACGTTTTTATGTGAATGAAAATCATGTAAGTATGTTTCGTATTGTAAAAGAAAATAGCCAATTATATGAAATCGAAATGCTTACAGATTTTAACCATAACGAACCTTATATCCTGTGGGCAGGAGAAAAAGATGAGGTCGAAGATACACTATCGCGTTTGGAAAGAATGTTGTCTTATGAAGATTGGATTCACACAAAGGAAGGTTTAATCCGGATTGACCATGTCCGCACTGTAGAAATGTTAATGGACGTAGATGGCGTATTTACGATAAATCTAATCTTTTCTGAGAACAATAAATTAACTGTATTTAATGGTTCAGAAGCTGGAGCAAAAAATTATCTTGACAACATGAAAAAACATTTTTATTCTATTATATATGATATAAATTATTTATAGGGGGTATTTTTTATGAAAAAAATCATTAAAAAAGGTCTTTTATATACTGTTCGTGCAATTATCATCCTATCATGTTTCTCTATTTTTATGCTGTGTAAGGATGGGATAGATTTTTATAACGACTTAAACAAAAAAGCTTTAGAAAAAAAACAAAGTTATATCAGCCCCTCTGCTTCTAACATTAAAAATACCGACAATGGGGCAGAGGAAACAACAAACGAAGGTGTAAATTATGATTATGATAAAATTGACAAAATGCTTGATGAGACATTGAATAAAATAGAAGCATATGAAAAAAAAGGTGAAAAAGCAACAATGGATTACGGGGATTCATCTACACATGGAACAGTTCACTTTTATCTTGCTAATGAAGATATGACCCGTCCCGACAAGAGAATCGCTCTCTGGCTGGTAGAAACCCAAACAAACGAATCTCAAATCATCATTTTTGATAAAGGGGCCACGGAAGAAACTTGTGGAATTCCTGCCGGTACATACAGTTATTGCTCTATAAGGGGTGGTAACAATTTATCCGGAAAAACTTTTAAATATGAAGGTGAAAGCTTTGTTGTGGAAAAAGGGGAAGACATCGATGTATTCATTAAAGGAACCACGACAGATGGGCGAGATTATACCAGTAATGGGGTAGATGCTGAGAAAAATAAGGAAATTGATAAACAAAACGACAAAAAAGCAAAAGCAGCAGAATTAAACGATAAAACAGGTGGCATTGCCGGATTTGTAAAAAAGAACCTTGTTGATATCGTTCTCATTGGCGGATGCATCGGATTGTTATTATTTATTCAAAAGAAAAAGAAAAATGACACATCTGATGATGATGAAACTTTTTAAGAAAAAAGGCTCAAAAAAGAGCCTTTTTTTTTGTTTTTTTTTGTTAAAAATGCCAAAAATGCGAAAAACTGTGTTTTTTTGCAAAAAATCGTCGAAAAAAAGCAGAATAAAACTCATATTAAAAGTGAGGGAATAACACATGTAATATAAAGCCAAGCGGTAAGGCCGAGTTCTCTTTGAAGACCAGAATCCCGGGTTCGAATCCCGGAAGGACCTTTTTAATGGGGTCGCCGATAAGTAAGCACGGATTTCAACCTTGTGAAACTCTAAGCGACTGTTTGTTGGCAAGAATGGGTTGCGATAAGCGACTATCCTTCTAAAAACTGGATGTGTACAGTCCAATATCAGCTAGTGGGATGCTTCATGCTGATAGGTCCAGATGCTGCCCTTCCGTTTGAAAAGTACGGAGTTTGTCCGAAACCTTAAGAAACGGTAAATTCTGAAAGCTACGGCTATATCCTATTCTATAGGGATGGGTGACCCCGTATGTAATCTAAGAACCCCACGCTTTATGTGTGGGAGCATCAAATCCAACGATTGTGGGTTCGAACTCCTGCAAAAAATTTGTGAATCTTGCAACAGAAAAAGACCATTTATATAAAGCATTAAATAGAGTTAAGAAAGCACAACAAAATGGCGCAAGAAGATGTCCTACTCTTTGGAAACATGTAAATGATTTGAATACTGATATTAGCAGAAAGACAGCAAAAGAGATTGTAGATTTTGCGGTTCTATATAATGTTGATGTAATCGTATTTGAATATTTAGATACACAAGGAAAGAAAAAGGGGAAAGGAAAACAAAAACTTGCACTTTGGAGAAAACAAGAAATACAAAAACTCGTAGAACATAAAGCACATATATTAGGAATTAGGATTAGTCATATATGTGCA
>JBGUKW010000091.1:0-5801 GCA_045114665.1 Candidatus Xenobia bacterium
GATATAGAAAAAATCACCACAAGTGATGAATATATTGACATAGAAGCAAGTGGATCATTTCAATATTTTTGGAAATTTGATAAAAAAGAAAAAAAATTAGAAATGGAAATTCCTTTACTTTCAGCTTCATACATAGATATAAAAGAACTTCCAAAAGAAATAAACCTAAATTACATAAAAGCTGGATATGGAGCAGTAATATTTAAAATTGATTGTCCAAATGGTTGTGAATTTTCAAGTCCAAAATCTAATATATTGAGAATTTCATTAAAAAGTGATAAAAAAATTGAAGATAAAGGAAATGATGTTACAGGTGAACCTTTACATTCTGCAATCATTGTTATAGACCCAGGGCATGGCGGAGGTGATTGGGGAGCTATCAATAGATATGTAAATGTATCTGAAAAAGATTTAAATCTGCAACTTGCACTAAAACTTGGAAAATATCTAAAAGAGGCTGGTTACAAAGTAATATTTACAAGAACAACAGACAGAGATGTAACTTGGGCTTATTCACCCAACAAAGTCGAACTTCAGGCAAGAGCAGACGTTGGAAATATAAACTCAGCTTGTATTTTTGTAAGTATCCATTGTAATGCCTCTGTAAATAGAAATGTAAAAGGTTTTGCTGTATATTGGACAAAACAAGAAGATTATGAACTCGCAAGAAATTTCGAAAACGATTTCATCGATCCTTCACTTGATTTAATGAATATAGGAACAATGAGAGGTAGTTATTATGTACTTAGACATGCAAAAATGCCTGCAATTATCGTTGAAACTGCTTTTGTAAGCAATCATGAAGAAGCTAACAAATTAAAAACAGAAGAATTTCAAAAAAAGATAATGAAAAATGTAGCTGATGTTTTATGTAACTATTTACGAATGATTAATATATAACAAAACAAAAAAGGTCGTGAAAATTTCACGACCTTTTTTGTTTTGTTATATATTAATTTTGCCTTCAGCAAAAACTCCTGTTGAACTTACGAGAAGTTTTCCATCTTCGGATCGGATTTCACCTTTTACAAAATGAAAATTTCTTTCACAATGATCATAAGATGCTTTTATAATAATCTTCTGACCAATGGGAACTGGCTTTCTAAATTTTACTTCCATTCTGACAGTAACAGCCATTATTTTATTTATTTTAATCAACTGCCAAGCCATGACTTCATCAAGAAGAGTTGACGCAATTCCGCCATGCAACATTCCTGCATATCCTTGATAAAGTTTATCTGCAACAAATTCACAGACAACAGAATTTTCAACTTGTTTAAAATCCAAATGAAGACCTATTGTATTTTTGCTTCCACATGCAAAACAATATTCGTCATCTTCAACATTTAAATCAGTCATTTTTGTCCTCTCTTTCATTCCATAATTTAACAACTCTATTTTTTAAATCTTCAAAAGTTCTGTCATTATATATTATGACATCTGCCAAATCGCCATAATATTTATATTTTTCTATCTTTTTAATTGCCTCTTCTCTCGAAATATTATTTCTATTCATCAACCGAGAGATTCTATTTTCTTTTGAAATATCGACATACCAAATCACATCTACAAGATATTCACATTTTGTCTCAAAAAGAAGGGGAATCTCTACGACAATATCTCTATTTTTATTTTCAGATATTATTTTTTCAATTTCTCCAATTATAGCTGGATGTGTGATTTCATTAAGTCTTTTTAATTTTGCAGGATCCGCAAAAACTATTTTACTCAACTTATTTCTATCTATATTTCCATTAATATCGAGAATATCTCTCCCCCACTCTTCAATTAAACTGTTAAAAAGAGGCATGCTCGGCTTTATCATTTGATGATAAACTTCATCTGCCGAAATTATAAAAACTCCAATATCTTTTAATATATTTAAAACAGAACTTTTCCCAGCTGAAATACTCCCAGTTATTCCAATTACCATCTTTTTTAACTTCTCCCTTTTCCGTCATCCGTCGTCTCTCCCAAAAGTCTGAAAAATATCTTTTCTATCTTCTTCTTACTCTCACGGAAATCAATTTTAAAAAATCGAACGAATTTATCCAATAATAGAAAAGTTTTGGTGTATAATAAAGGGAACGATTTCAATTTTCTATAGTAATTACAATAAAAAAATTATTTACATAAAGAATGGTTGTTTTTAAGAATTAGAAATAAACTGAGGGGTAAAATTGTTTAGTGAGTCTTATTATACACCAAAACTAAAATAAGCAATTTCGTCATAAGTAAAAAGAAATATTAGCAAATTAAACTAAACATTATAAATGTTATCTTTGTTGTGAAAAAAGCGAACGACATCAGTTTTATCTTGAAATAAGATATTATTTCAAGGCAAAACTGCCCAAAAGTGAGCGTTTCATAACAAAGTAACATTCAGCAAAAATTAAAAAACTGAGTTAGTGATAAAATTTTATCACTAACACAGTTTTTTCACTACCCAAATTTTATTCTTTATCTTTTTCTTCATCTTTATCAAGTTTAATTTTATCCTTGATATTTTTCTTTACCTTTGGATTTTCTTCTTTATTTTCTTTTTTCTCTTCTTTATTTACTTCAGAAGGATTTTTAGCTTTTTCGATCATCTTCTTTGCATAAGGATTCTTTGGATTTATATCAAGAGCTTTTTCATAGTAATCAACAGCTGTTGAATAATCTCTTATATCTTTATAATAAATATCCCCAAGTCTTACAGGTGCATAATAGCCTTGTGTAATGCCCAAAGGATCGAGTTCAGCACATTTTTTGTAATACTCAATAGCGGTTTTATAATCACCTTCTGCTTGACAAGAACTTGCATAATAAAAATATGCGTCTGGATATGTTGGATACAAATTTATAATTTCTTCAAAATAACTTTTTGCAGCACCATAATTTTTATCATCATTTAAATAAATATCACCAATTCTCTCTATCGACATAGCATCATTAGGATCAATTTTTACAGCTTTTGAAAAATAACTTCTTGATCTTGGGATCAATCTCTTTTGAAAATATACTGTTCCCATTCCATTATATGCAAGAGCCAAATTGGAATCGAGCTTTAATGCTTCTTGAAACATGTTTGTTGCTTCTTCAAAAACATCGTCATGCTCTAAAATACTCTTGCCAAAATACATAAATCCCAAATAACATTTTATATAAGGATCCTTAGGATTTGAGAGTGCTTTTTCTTCATATTCATTTAAATATGTTGTAATTTTCTTTGTATTTTGAGCACAACTCATCAAATACATCATGGCCGTACTGTTGCCTTTTTCTGTTTCAAGTATTGATTTAAACACTTCTGCTGCATCCACATAATGCCTTGCATAGTAAAGTGAAAGTCCTTCTTTCATCTTATCTGCTTCTTGTGCAAAAACATTTGCAAAACAAAAAACAAAAAATACTGAAAGACTTATAAAAAACAAATTCAAATATTTTTTCATATTTTTCCTCCATTATTTTTTATACATTTTTATTTAATAAGTAGTTGACTAAAGAATTCATTACAATAATCAGATACTTTATTGTTTTTTAAAAGATAGTTCATTTCTCTATCAACAAAAATATCATCAATTTGATCAAGTAATGAAAGTTTCGGAATCAAAACCTCACCAATATCTGAAGGTTCAAACTTATTCAAACCATCTCCATAAATTCTTTTATTCAATAACAAATTTTTTTTTCCAATATCTGATTTTAAAAATAAAAAAAGTCTATCAATATATTTTTCATCTAAATTATTAGGAATAAATCCATGATAACAAGTTAAATTTACAGCATTTGTCTTATTTCTTATAATCTTAAAATCACCACGTGAAAAAACTCCAAATAAAATAGGAGCTGGAATTCTATATTCTAATTCAAACCAACATTTTCTATTTCGTGTTAAATATCGTTTATCAAAATCCCTTTCTTTACCATAATTAATATATTTTTCCGCACTCTTACTAATAATCATATTAGAATTTACATTAAAAAGATATACATTTGCATTACTATCAGATAAATTATTAAAATCTTTATATGTAAAAATAGAAGTTTTTATCTGATTACTTTTTGTTATACACTTAGTATATTCACAATCTGATAAACCCAATTTAATTATATCTTTTTTGTTAAGTGAAAAAAACTCATTAGCTCCAGTCGCTATTCCTCTTCTAAATATCCCTATTGTTTTCAATTTAATAAAATTTGTATTAGAAACATCTTTTTTACCAATAAAATAAGAATCCCATTTGTCATTAGGGTTTATATTATCTATAATAACATTTGGGTAATTTATCTTAAATATATCATTAATATTATTAATAGAAGAAAAACCAACAGAAGTTGAAGATTTAGTCTTTTCAAATAAAATTATTCCAACAGTTGTTGTTACCTCAGAAAAAATATTTTTTTCATCATTTATTTTAATAATATTATATATTTTTCCAGATTTCAATAAATATTGCTTAACTTTCCTTCCATATCCTGTATTAAGAAACTCTAAAGGCATTATATAAGCTAATCTCCCTCGCTCTTTCAATTCATATACAGATTTTATAAGAAAAGCTGATGATATATTAGTATATCCAAGCAAATTTTCACCAATCTTTTTACTTAAATCATTCAAAATTTCCTTACTATTGACAAAATTTTGAAATTTAGCATAGGGTGGATTACAAATGATGGAATCAATATTATTCTCATATTCAGAAAAATAATTAACATTTAATAAATTTAAATTGTCAAAATTAAAATTACTCTTAAAAAAATTGAAAGAATTTATATCAATTTCATATCCCTTAAATTTACTTTTAAAATTATTATCTTTAGCCGAAAAGTAAAAAATTCCCATACCAAAAGCAGGATCAAGAATATATTGTGGATTATATTCCATTACCCAATTTATCATAAATTTTGCAATAATATTATTTGTATAAAATTGACAATATTTTTTTCTATGTTCTAAAGAAACCTGTTGTTTATATAAATTTTCAATATCCATTTTTCAAAATACTCTCAAAAAAATTGTCTCTTAATAAATAACCTTTTCCACCTTCAAAATGAACATAAAATAATAATCTTCCTCTATCCAATTCTTTCATAACTGAAACATGATTAGGCATTTGTATTTTATCAAAAACAATATCTGCTACATTTACATTAATTTTAATTGTAGTTTTACCCTGATTTTTCACATCTCTCTCAATAGTAAAGTCTTTTCCTTCTTTATTTACATCTGAAATAATTTGTAAAATATCTTCAAAAGAAATAACATAAGCCTTATCAAAAAATACTTGAAGGTAATAGTGAGGAACCCCAAATATTTGTATCCACCTATTTACTAATGCAATATCTTCAACTTTTGGAGTTATACTCAAATAATCTCTTTTTCTTAAAATTTTAATACCTTCTTTAATTTCATTTAAATAAAAAACTAAATCTTGAAGTTCCTTTGACGATGACCAAGTTGGCTTTCTAAAATCAAGTTCATAGAACATCTCATCAGTAGCACTTTTCAAAAAATCATATAAAATTTTATTTTTCATTAATAATAAAGATGAAATTTTAGGATTATTAAATATTTTATTTTTATATATTTTACAGCGTTTTAAAGCCTCTGATTCTCTATTTAATATGAAAGAATTATATTTATTAACTAAAAAACTTGATGATCTTACTTCCAAAGCACAAACAGATTTTTTTATAATATCATCCGAAAGCTGACCATGATAATCTTTTTTAGTGAACTACTCGGCTACAAGTAGCCGAGCTTCTTGCTTCAACGACAGCGGTTATTACCACATTTCGTATTACTACGAACAGCT
>JBGUKW010000092.1:0-33428 GCA_045114665.1 Candidatus Xenobia bacterium
TAATTTTTGAGTAGTATTTATTTTATTATAATTTAAAACATAATGCAAGTTTTTTATTTAAAATAAAGGCATTGAACCTTTATTTTAAATGCAGAAAAAGCTACAACTTTACGGAAATCAATTTTTGTTATTAATTTTGCAATTAAATAATTTTCAAAAATAAGCACATTTTAATAATTTAACAAAGTTTTGAGAGATAATAAAGGGAACGATTTCAATTTTCTATAGTAGTTTCTATAAAAATGCACTTAGAAAAAGAATGGTTGTTATTAGAATTAAAAATGCACTTTGTGGTAAAATTGTTTACTGAGTCTTATTATACCCCAAAACTAAAACTTGCAAATTCGTCATAAGTAGAAAGAAATATTAGAAAATAGCAATAACAAAGATAAATGTTGCTTTGTTATGAAAAAGCGAAGGACATCACAATTATTTTTTTTTATAAAATTTTATAAAAAATAATTGTATTTAGAGTGAGCGGTTCATAACAAAGTAACATTCAGCAGAAACACACAAAAGACTGACACATCACACATTTTCAAAAGGATTTGCCTTTGTAAAATCAGGCAAATAAACCTTGTTTGCCTCTACATTTTGATACCAAATATCCGAAAATCCCAATTTTTCTGCAAAATTTACAACTTCTTCTATTCTATCCTGTGAAATAAAACTACATAACTCAGGATATTTAGAAGCATTAAAAACTGGATTATACTGACCCATTATAGAAATTGGAATAAATATCTCATTTTCAGCAAGAAAAGAAATAGTTTTTTCTGCTTCCTCTACTTTATTTGGCAAAAGTAATATTCTTGCAATACAACCTTTAGCCAACAAATTATCTTTATAAATAAGGTCTTCCCTATTTTTAAACATAGATTTTACTGCATTTTGAACTACCTCAGGATATAATTTAACTTTTGAATATTTTAAAGAATTTTCTTCAGAATAATATTTAATATCGAGAAGATAAATGTCAAATACATCTGAAATCAAATCAAGAGCAACATCTGAAATATAAGAATTTGTATTAAATACGATTGGAATATTCAATCCCTGTTTTTTGGCTTCAAATAATCCTCTTAAAATAGCTGGAATATGTGGGACTGGACTTACTAAATCAATATTACAAGCTCCAATTTTTTGCAAATCTAAAAAAATATTTGCAAGTTCTATATCTGTCAAGGATTTAAAATCGTCTTTTTTACTCTGTTGGCTTATCTGGTAATTTTGGCAAAAAACACATGACAAAGTACAGCCAACAAAAAAGACTGCCCCTGCACCATTTCCTCCACAAATAACAGGTTCTTCTCCTTTATGAACAGAATAATATGCAACTGTTGTATTTCTATTTTGACGACAAAATCCAATTTGTCCTTCATTTCTATTTACTCCGCATTTTCGAGGACATAGTGAGCAAGAATTTAAAATCTCATCAGCTTTTTTTATCTTTTCCAAAAAATCTTCATCAGATAATTTCAAGAAAGATGGTTTTGCAAGCTGCTTTTTTATTTTTAATAATCTTCTATTCATAATATTTATAATTTAAATGTTCTTCTAATCCAAGTAGCAAAAAAAAATGTATATAGAATCTAACAATGAGATAAAAAAAATATCTCCACTCAAGTTCATAAAAAAAGAGCCACAAAATTTATGGCTCCGATTTTTAAAAATTACATTACAAATAAAATATCTAAATTTTACAGACGCGTATGCGGTCTAACAATATCTGCCACTTTCTGATTTGGCTTACAGTTGAATGTCTGTACAGGATAGTTTGTAAACTTGAAATCGAGAACTTCTTTTGTATCAGGATCAACAGTTATTTGAGTGAGTCCAACCAATTTACAATGTGATCCACTTTCAACAATATAAGTAGAATTTGGATATGATCCAACTTGAATTGGAGTATCTGTTATAGCATGGTCATGTGATGAGAAGATTGCAGTAATACCATCAACTGCTTTTGCAAGAGCCTTATCATCATTTAATCCCTGATGGTTTACCCCAATTATAATATCGGCATTTTCCTTTAATTCAGGCATTAAACGATTCATTGCATCAACAGGCATCTCTTTTACAAGGTCTTTTCCTACATGTGGATTTGGTTTTGTGTGCATTTTGGGCTCTAGCATACTTACAAATGCAACTCTAACTCCACCAACATCTTTTACAACATAAGGCTTTACACCTTCAAGATAACCACCAACATGATCGGCATGGACATTTCCTGCTATAACATCAGCATTATCTTTTACTTTGTTGACAAATTCAGTTACTGTAGCACCTTTACCATATTGGAATTCATGGTTACCAAGTGCAAGTATATCATAAGGCATTGCATTTAAAACCTGTGTTACAGGTTCAAAACGATGTCCTGTACTGAAAGGTGGATTATATGAAGAATCTCCTCCGTCAATGACTATTGCATCTGGATATTTTTCTTTTAAAGCATCGAGAACTCCAGCTACTTTAGGCATTTTATCAAGTTTACCATGCATATCATTTGTGCTTATGATAGTAATTGTAACAGGTTCTGATTTTTTCTTTGTATCAACAGACGAAATTGAAGCAGATTTTAAATCTGATGAAAGCTTAAATTGTTCATCATCTGATGAAGATTTTACAAACCCATCAGTTGTAGGTATAGAACTTTGTTCTTCCGCAACATTCTTAGCTCCTGAAGCTACAGGCATAGAAGAATAATTAGTTGGAACATTAACAAAAGTTGAACTGATAGAATTCATTTTTCCCCCTTGTACTTTTCATTTGAAAAATAAAAAATACATCTAAAATTGATATAATTCTTATTTAGATTATAACACAAAAAAAGAAAAATAGCACAATTAAAATGTTAATAAATTATAAACATTTACCTAAATTTTTGAATACTATGGACATTTTTTTCAACAGATAAAAGCTCAAGGAAGAAATCATTCAATAAATCCCAAGTACATGTTCTATTTTTTTCAATAGTCTTCAAAAATTGTTGACATTCATCAACAGAAGATTTTAAAAAATCATTTATCTCATCTATTGTTGAAATTTCATTTAAATCAGAAGCCTTTTTCTTATCAACTAAAGTATCTACTAACTTAATAATTTCTTTTGGAGCAGTAGCCTCAACCAACTCTGAAAAAAAAGGGACAGGAGGTGCATTAAATTTCATTATATATATGCAATTAAAAACTGCTCTAAGTGCATATATATATTTTTTTACTTTTACAACATCAAGACCATGTATATTTCTTATATCAAGTTTTGCAATATTTAGATAATGACTCAAACATCTCGGTTGAGAAAAATACTTTTCTGCCAAATATCTGAAACCAGTAAATTTTAATGTTGACTTATATGTAATTGGAGAATGAATCCATTCAATAATTGAAGGATTTGATTGATACAAAAGTCTCAAAGCCTTCTGTATATCCCAACCAGTCATATCAAGATTTTTATTTTTATCTGGCTTCCAAAGAATAGAATCATTTATCGTTTCAAGCCTCAAATAATAATCTTTTTTCCTGATATAGACAAAACGAACATCATAATCACTTTCTGGCGATTCTATTCCCCAAGCTCTACTGCCAGCTTCAACAGCAAAAAGAATATTTACACTATATTTCTTTTCTATTTCCAAAAGTTGTTGATTTATATAGTTTTCCATTAAATATCCTCACTTTTTTATTTATTGACCTTCTTCAGAAGTTTCTGCCTGAGCAGATTTAGTATAAGGTGTTCTATCAACAGTTCTTCTATCTGTCAAGTAACAACTATAATCTCTACTTGACAAATAAATTAAGATTTCATTTGTTATATAAGAAATCTGAAGAGGGTGAATCAAAGGAATATACTTATTTGTGGCAATTCCAGAAATTAGACAAGTTATTGGAAAAGTTCCAATCTTACCTTCACTGTCTTTACTTACAATACACCCTTTGTCAAAATCAGATTGATCATAAAACATCTTTATATTTTTATCAAACATTTTTATAGCTTGTTTTATTATATCAACAGATTTAGCAGGTGTAGTAACTATAACAAATCTCCCTTTATCAACATGATAAACAGGTTGACCTTGAACTCCAAATTCATCACAAGCACTTTCAATACACATAGCAGAAAATCTAATCAAATCATCTGCTTTACGATTTCCATATCTATTTTGATAGGCAATTAAAAAATTGATTGCAATTTCACAAACTGCAAATTCATCTTTTTTCTCTATTTTCTCAAAAAGCTCTTTTTCAAGAAAAGACATTCCATGTAAATGAGTTATATTATTTCTATCTTCGTCAACATATACAATCTTCTTAGAATCAATGCCATCGAGGAAAAATACCATTCCATCAAGCTCACTGTCTTTAAAAACAGGAGACTCAGGAGGAGCAGATTCATTAAAGACCATTGCTGCATAAGCCGTCAATTTAGTCCAAGGATTGGCAATATATTGAGAAAACCACAAAGAAGCAAATAGTCCCAATGCCAATAAAGTAAGAAACAAAAATATGAACTTGATATCCAATCCTTCTGCTTGCGGTACAGAACTCTTAGGAATATCTGCGACACATGCAATAACGAGATCCGTTGGGTCTAAAGAACTGTATATGACAAATTTATAATTTTTATCTGACTTATCTGAATAATAACCATAAGGCTGATTAGATTTTATCTTATTTATAAATAAATCTCTATTTGTTTGAAGTTCATCAGGATCATTTTGAGATTTATTTGAAGAAACTGCAATTTCTTCTCCATTAGTTCTCAAAAGCCAAGCGTAAAAAAAAGTCCCTATTTCATAATTTGAAACTTTCTTCTTCAATCTATTTTCATAATTTTCGAAATTTTGGATAATATATACAGCTTCTTCTTTTATAGTATTAAAAGCATCTCTCAATGTCGTTTCAGTTACACTAAGAGAATAACTTGAACGATAGCCAAAATACACTCCAAAAATTACAATTAAAAGAAGAAAATAAGGAATAAAAACGGCAAAAAAAATCTTTTTTTTCACAATCCCCCTCCCCTATATTCACTATTCAAATTCTATTTTTTCAACAGGTACGGCTTCTTTAGCTTTTAGAGAAACAGAAGCAACATGCCAAATATTTTTTTCTTTGACAAGATCACATTTGCCAACATAAAGAGCTTTATAAAGTTTCCCCTCATGAATCAATTCAATCTTAGCCTCTATTTTTAATTTTCCAATATTCGAAGTCGCATCATATATAGTAACTTTTTTTATATGTGCACTTTTTATATCTTCAGCCTTAGCTAAAAAATCAGAATATGGAATATCTCTTCTTAAATTAGCAGAAAAAGATTTATATGCCGCTTTATATTTTTTTTGTTGAAAGCAATAAAAAAAATTAACCACTGCCTGTTTTATCTCTTTCTTATTATCCATTGAATAAACAGGTAAAGAAAAGAAATAAAAACAGCCAATGGTTATTAAAAACAAAGATAGAAAAAAAATGTTTTTAGATTTACTATTTCCGTACATTGGGATTTTACTAAAAATAATTATTTCTTTGCTTCATCTGCAAGTCTTACGGAAAGAGGATATTCCAGTTCAACTTTTAATCCACCGTTTTGATCTGCAAGTGTAATTTCGACCCAATATACACCAGGTGCCTCAAAAACAGCATCTTGAAAAAGGTTCACAGCCATAAAAGGTGTCTTTTCATCTTTTAATTCAAAAGGCTGTTTTCCTGTTTTTATAATATCTGTTTTATGGTCTGGCTTGTATATTTTTATTTCCTGTGCAAATCGACCATTGCCATTTATCCAACTATTTGCAATAAAAAAACCTCTTCCTGGAAATTTATAAGGAAATTTCGGAAATGGAAGTTCAAAAAATATACTTGAAAAAGTAGGAGGACCATTCTTTTCATCTACTGAAAGACATGGTACTGAAAACTGAAGTGAAGGACGCTTCATAAAACAAAACACCACCTTTAATATTATTATTTTTAATAAAAAATTTACTTTACTAAATCTTCTACAGTATATTTATCAATATATTCTAAAGCCTCAGTAGCTGCAGCCATCTCAGCTTCTTTTTTAGTACAACCTAAACCATGACCTACAACATGACCATTTAAAGATACTTCTGCCAAAAAATTCTTCTTGGGAATTCCTCCAGTCTTATTAGTTACATAATAAACAGGTGATTGCTTCAACATTTTTTGTGAAAATTCTTGAAGAAGACTTTTTGCAGGTTTTTTTATTATTGAAATGTCTTTCAATTTTTCTTCGAAATGGCTGAGAATTAACTTTGATGTAAATTCAAATCCCTTGCAAATAAAAACCATGCCTATTATCGATTCATATAAATCAGCTAAAACAGAATTCTTATCTGCTCCGCCAGAATTCTCTTCACCTTTTCCAAGAAGCAAAAATCTTCCCAATCCTAATTTACGAGATAAATCAGCAAAAGACTCAGTTGACACAAGATTTGCTCGCTGAATTGTAAGTTCTCCTTCATCTTCTTCTGAAAATTCTCTGTATAAAAAATCACTTATTGTTAAATCAATAACAGAATCCCCGAGAAATTCAACTCTCTCATTACTATGCCATGAAGGTTTCTTTTCTTCAATAAATGTCGAGTGCGTTATTGATTCCAAAAAACACTGCCAATAATCTTTTTCAATACCAAGAAGTTCTGTCAATTTTTCAAGATTATCTCTGTAATATTCAGGATCAATAACTTTATTTTTATTACTACTCATATTTTTTAAAAACGAGAATTGCGTTTTGTCCTCCAAACCCAAAGCTGTTCTTTAAAACATATTTCAAATCTTTCTTAATAGCGACATTTGGAACACAATTTAAATCACAATCTGAATCTGGGAATTCATAATTAGCTGTTGGAGGAATTACTCCATTTTGAATGGCCATAAGACAAGCTATAGACTCGATAGCCCCACTTGCTCCTAAACTATGACCAAGAACAGATTTTGAAGCACTGATCGGAATCTGATAGGCTCTATCTCCAAATACTGATTTTATAGCTGTAACTTCTGATTTATCTCCCAAAGGAGTTGAAGTGCCATGTACATTTATGTAATCAACATCTTCAACAGAAATATTGGCAGATTTCATAGCAATACGCATTGCAGAAGCAGCACCTTCTGGAGAAGGATTTGTTATGTGATGTGCATCACAAGTCAAACCAAAACCTACCAATTCAGCATATATCGTCGCATTTCTGCTCAAAGCATGTTCCAATTCTTCTAAAACAAGAACACCTGAACCTTCTGCCATAACGAATCCATCTCTTTTTGCATCAAATGGTCTCGAAGCTGTCTCTGGTGAATCATTGTGTGAAGAAGTTGTAGCTTTCATATTTGCAAAACCTGCAACAGACGAAGGAGTAATAGTAGCTTCAGCTCCTCCTGCCAACATAATGTCTGCTTCATCATTTTTTATAATTCTGTAACAATCAGCAATAGCATGCAAAGATGTAGCACAAGCTGAAACAACAGCATAATTTGGACCTCTTAAACCATATTTTATGGCAATATTTCCAGAAGCCATATTTGAAATCATCATTGGAATATAAAAAGGACTAACTTTACTTGGTCCAAGCTCTCCAAGAACTTTTAATTGTGCTTCAAGAGTGTGCATTCCCCCTACTCCTGAACCAATTATCACACCTATTCTATCTCTATCTTCATTTTCAAAATCAATTTTTGAATCTTTTAGTGCATCAGAAGCACTTGCAAGAGCAAACTGGACATATCTATCCATTCTTCTTGCTTCTTTTTTATTTATTCCATAATCTTCAGAATTGAAATTTTTTATTTCTCCTGCAATTTGTACAGAAAAACCTTCTGTGTCAAAACTTTCTATTCTACTTATTCCAGATTTACCTTCAGAAACATTTTTCCAAAAAGTTTCCTTGTCTAATCCAACACATGAAATAATTCCGAGTCCTGTTATAACAACTCTTCTCTGCATATAAACACCTCAATAAAAAGTATCATATATAAAAGGAAATGTGAAAAACTTTTTAAGTATTTTTCAACAATCCCCTATTTTTAGTAAAATTCTACTTATTGAAATTCTATTAATTAAATTATAATCCTTCAAAAAGATAACTAACAGACAAAATACAGGATTAAGAATTATTTTAGAAGAAATATGAATTATTTTAGAAGAAATATAATAAAAAAAAGGTGAAAAAGCAAATGAAAAATTTTTATAAATTCTTTTTTATATTTATAGCAATTATATTTTTTAGTTCTTCTGTATATTCACAAGAAAATATACAACCTAAAGACAATAACGCAGAATATAATTTAACTTTTAATAAGCAAGAAGCTCCATTTGAAGAAGGAGATACAATAGAAGTTGAATTAAAAGCTCCAGCAAATTGTAAAGTTATAATGAAAATAGAAAAATCTGAAATTGAAGAAAACATGACTGAAGTAAGTAAGGGAATTTATAAATTATCATATCCAATAAAACAGGGAGATAATGTAAAAAATTCACATATAATTGCAGTCTGTAAATATCCAGATGAAACAGAAAAAGAAATAATATCAGAAGATGTATTGAGTATTTCTGCATTTTTCTTTAAAGTTAGAATAATATCTCCTGAAAATGATTCAAAAGTCGATCAATATTTTGACATAATAGGAAGAACAAAACCAAATTGTAAAGTGTTTATAAGTCCATCTCCTAAAATTGGAGGGGTAACTCCATTTACAACAGACAATAGTCTTGGAGCAATAGAAACAAAATCAGATGAAAAAGGATATTTTAAAGTGCATTGCGGATTTCCAATAAAAGTTCCAATAATAAAATTAAAATATAGATACGAGATAAATGCAGTAGATAACGAAGGAAAAAGGTCTTTGCCAACATTATTAAATATTGAATTTAAAAAATAATAATTATGGAAAAAATAACACTATTTTTAAAACAACATTTTTTTAATTTAATGTCTTATGTAACAATTGGATTTCCATTTGCAGTATATAAATTTCTTGCAGGTGATGCAATCAGAAATATATACAAAACTCAATTAGCAACAATTTTATTTTATATTTTTTTAATCTGGGCTGTAATAGATTTATTATTTAATCTATATGACATGATTAAAGTTATTCAAACGAAAAGAAAACCAAAATATGTATGTATTCTCGATTACATAGCTAAAAAAAATGAAAAAATAATAAAAATAAAAGGAATCGGGGAAGCAATTGATTTGTTTTTGTCATTTGCTATTGTAGGAATACTTGTTGGCTGGAATCTATTGTCAAATCTTTCACCAGGATATATAATAATATGGAATATAGCAACAGCAGTAAATGTCCTTGGTTCTGGAATTGTCAGAGTTGCTTATGTAATTATAAATAATAAAACGAAAGGGGAATAAGAAATTGAAAAGTAAATTGTTATTAGTAAGTTGTTTTATTGCAATATTTTTATAATGGGCTGTCTCGAACAAAAATCAGTAATAGACCCACATGCTAAGAAAACTCTTGTTACAGCCGAAGAATTTAAATCTATTACAAAAAACAACAATTTTGAAGTTTCAGAAGATTCTGGACTTTTAACTGCCAGTTTTGATGTAAATTGTGGAAATAATGGAATCCAAATATTTTTTGTTGATTATAAAAATAGCAATCTTGCTGAAGTAGCCTACAATGCTTCTAGAAGCGAGTTTTTAAATACCCTAAAAAGAAATTCTATCGGAAAATTAAATGAAAAAGAAGAAACATTTGAAAATGGCAAAAAATATACCTTAACTCTTGGGCTTAGTGAAGAAGATAAGAAAAAAACTGTAACTTTTGGAGATGACGGTGCTAAAGTTGCCTCTTATGTTTATGTAGTTGACAATACAGTTGTCAGTATTGCTCCTTTTAGATGTAAAGAATATAAAAAGAAAGTAAATAAAATATTATCTGAGTTTAAATATTAAATTAAGGAAATGCTTATGAATAAAATAATTATAATCTGCATATTTGCCTCAATATTGTGTTTTTCAAATATTTATGCAAATGAAAAATCAAGTAATATTAACAATATTCAAGATAATCAAGTAATAGCTGATGCCAGTGATATAAGTGAAATATTAAATAAAGCAGAAGAAGGAAATCCAAAGGCACAAAATAAACTTGGTGACTATTACAGACTTGGAATAAATGTAGAACAAAATCCCAAAACTGCATTCAAATGGTATAAAATAGCAAGTAAAAAAAATTTTAACAAAGCACTAAACAATATGGGAATGTGCTTTATGACTGGATTCGGAGTTGAAAAAAATGAGGTCGAAGCTGTAAAATGGTTCAAAAAAGGTTATGAAGCTGGGGATATTACCGCAAGCAAAAATTTGGGAAATTGTTATTTTTATGGCATAGGAATAGAACAAAATCACGAAGAAGCTATAAACTGTTTTGATCAATCTGCCCAAAAAGGATATCCACCAGGGATGCATAACTTAGCAAATTGTCTGTACCATGGTTATGGAGCCAACCAAGATTTAGAGGAAAGTGAATATTGGTATGAAAGTGCTAAAAATTGTGGTTATGTAAAAGATAAAAATGACTTCGGTCTTTTCGACTGGTCTGAGTGAAACAAAAAAATTTTCGGCTAAAAAAAAGACAAATAAAAATTTTCACAAATAATAATTTTTTTATTTTTGAAATTGCTATAAACTTTAAATAATTTTAGAGACAACAAAAAAATATTATAAGAGGAGGATATATGAAAAAAATAATTGCATTAGGAATATTACTTTCAGCAATGTGTTTTTCAAATGTTTTTGCAGGTGAAGAAGAATATCATTATTATCACCACAGAACAACGCAAACAAACCAATATCAAAATCATCGAAACAGTTACGACCAATATCAAAATCACCGCAACCACTACGACCAATATCAAAACCACTACGATCATCAATATCCAAACAACTACAACCAATACCCAAATAACTACAATCAATACCCAAATAACTACAACCAATATCCAAACAACTACAACCAATACCCAAATAACTACAACCAATACCCAAATAACTACAACAATCAGTACCAATATCAAAATCCAATGGATAGGTTAATACAAGATGCAGAAAATGGAAATGTTAATGCCCAAATGAGACTTGCAGACGACGCAAGAAAGGGAATTAACATGAATAAAGATCCCCAAACAGCATTTTATTGGTATAAAAAAGCTGCTGAAAATAGAGACAGAAGAGGAATGAACAATGTAGGTGTATGCTATATGACTGGTTTTGGAACAGGTGTAAACCATAATGAAGGTATGAAATGGTTTAAAAAAGCAGAATCACAAGATGATTTAGTTGGATGTAAAAATTTAGGAAATTGCTACATATATGGACAAGGAACAGGACAAAATCCTACAGAAGCAGTAAAATACTATGTAAAAGCAGCGACAAATGGATATGCTCCAGCAATGTATAATTTAGCGAACTGCTTTTATCTTGGTTTAGGTGCAAACAAAGATGAAAATGCAGCAAGACAATGGTACGATGCTGCTAGACATCAAGGATACAGTGCTAATCAACAAGATTTTGGCGGATTCGACTGGGAAGATTAACTAAAAAACTTACAATAAAAAAAAGGGGGGTCAAATTGAACCCCTTTTTTTTAATGTGCCATAAACAAAATTTTTTGTGCTTTTCTCATAACATCTTTTTCATTTAAATATGAAAGCCTTTTATAAGCCTCACCAGGTGAGAGCCATACAATACTACTTGCTTCACCATCAGGAGTGCAGAAATTTTCTTCAAGAAGTGGCATTAAAAAGAAATAAACTGTTTTATGATAAAGAACATTTTCTTCTTTTACATAAAAATAATAACTTATCTCATCTAAAATAGCAGTAACACGAGTCAAATGTCCTGTTTCTTCAGCAACCTCTCTCCTTGCAGTATCTTCTAAATCCTCACCAGGTAATACTCTTCCCTTTGGCAATGCCCAAACACGCCCATTTTTCTTACTTATAAGACAGATTAAAAATTTACCGCCCTCTTTTTTATATACAACCCCACCAGCTGACACCTGTTTCTCTTCTCTCTCGTCAGGTATAATATCACTATTACTTTTTATGCTATCTTTATAAGAGGATTTTCTATCTGCAGCGATATCACCAAAAAGCATAGCCCTCTTAAATGCTGCAACAGCAATTTTTTTTGAAACTGCATTCTTATCAACAGGCTTATTTATAGATTTATTATTGTTTATCGAATTTATTTTAGAATCGGCTTCAGCTCTTTTTAAATGTTCCTCAGCAAGCCTCTGTCTCTCTAATTCTTCCTGTTTTCTTCTTTCCTCTTCAATTTTCTTGCGTTCTGCTTCTTCTTGTTCTTTTAAACCACTTTCAAGAGCAGAAATAGCAAGCGATTCAGCTTCTTTATTTCTTGAACTGTGAATATAAGTAACTTCAAAAGGCACACCATCTGCAATAGATTTTACATCTTCAATCAATTTTATAATTTCTTCATCTTTAATGCTTCCAGTCCTATTTATATTTCTTATAAGACCTTCATTATCTGTAAAAATCTTTATTGAAGTTGCATCTGACTCAACTGCTATCTCAACACCTGAAAGCAATGCTGTAAAATCTGCCTGAATAGGAGTTGTTTCCCCAACAAACATGGAAGTTTTATTTAATACTCTACCCCAACTATCACATACAACAGCACTTACAGCTCCATATTTACCTTTAGTTATTCCTTTTATATAGACCATTGCATTAATCATAATACTTCCACCTTATGGGCTCAAAATATATAATATTATTTTCTAAATATTATAATATATTCATGTTTAAATACATAAAAACCCTGCTTTAAAGCACGATATTTCCAAAGATTTCCTTGTTTACCTTTTCCTTTTTCATTTCCCTGAATATCTTTTACATTTATGGCTTTTAATTTAAATCCAACATTTCTACAGACATTCATACATTCAAAACTCAATGGAACAAGCTCACCTTTTGCATATTTATCACCAATAACTAATGTCAAAAATCTTCCTTTTTCTAAAAGCTCATAAGCATTTTTTGCTACACGAGAAAATTTTTCAAGAAAATCTTCACAAGTTGGAGAACAAGCTAAATCTCTTTCATCATCAGTAAATTTTATAATATCCCAATATGGTGGATGAAGAATAACATGTTGAACATTATCTCTTCCATATTCTCTGCATTTAGAAAAAACAACATCTTTTATTTCAGATGAAGCAGAATCTCCATTTATAAGACATGTTTTTATATTTTTAGGATTTTCAGAAAGTGCAACTCTTTTTGAACTGGCAGAAACAACATCTGGATTTAATTCTACACCTATTCCATTTCTTCCTAAATGACAACATTCAATCAATGTCGTTCCCATACCACTAAATAAATCTAAAACAATATCACCTGCTTTGGTATATCTCGTTATAACTTGATATGCAATTTGAGGTACAAAATTACCGTGATAATCCCCAGAATGTGTGTCTGATTTATCTCTTGATCCCAAAAGCCAAAGAGTGTCTGTTATGATGTCGCCTAAATAATCTTTCCAATGGGTCATATCTATATCAGAAAAAACAGACTTATTTTGTTTAGTATTTAATGACTCTGTTATTACACTCTCTCTCAATAAATTGTTGGACATCAACAGTCCCCCCTGACTATATTTAAAAAGAAATATCTAAAGAATATTTCTCAAAATATTTTATTAAATAAAAAATTTACTAAAATTGATATTTTCTTCACGAGTCATGTAAATCCTGCAGGTAAAAAAAATATTTTTTATTTTTTTTAAAAATGGTCATGACTATTTAAAAGCTATCATGGTAAATTTATAAAAATTTACATTTTTAAAATTATAAACAAACAACTAAAAAAAGACATTTTCTTTTCTAAATATTTTAAAAAAATCCTTCTATAACAAAAAAAAATATAAACAAGGAAATAAATAAAATAAAAAGAATAATAAAAGGATTCTATCTAATATAACTTCTAAAATTTAAGGAGAAAAAAGTGAAACTTACAAAAAATTTAACAGCCACAGCTTTAATAGTTGTGTCTTCTATGATGTTTTGTGGTTGTCAATCAAATACAGTTGATTTTAAGTACAAAGCAAAAGCTGGAACAGTAAAAGAATATAAATTAACAGAAACAAACAAATTGTTAAGCCAAAAAACAAACAGCAAAGAAGATTCACAATTAGAACAATCTATAAATGTTATAATATCTGAAGAAACAAAATCTATAACAGATAAAGGCGAGAGAAATATTGAAATATCAATGAGTGATGCCACAATGAGCAGAACTGTTGATGGAAAAACTCAAGAAATGCCAATTCCTCAAATGAGTGAACAAAAAATAAAATTCAAAATGACAGACAAAGGCGTCATCACAGAAAAAGATGGAACTGAAGTTACGGAAGATAGTAATGACAGCGATTCAATAATATCAATAAGATTTGATGACAAACCAACAACAAAAGGCGGTTCTTGGGAAACAAAAATAAATAAAACACTTCCTTCAAGCCCATTTACAACAGATAAAATAAGTATTGTTAAAAAATACACATTTGAAGGATATGAAAAATATAAAAATAAAAGTTTGGCAAAAATTACTGAAAAAACAGTAACAACAGTAGATAAAGAATTTAAGAATCCTCAAGCAAAAGACAAAGATAAAGCTTCAGAAATTCCAAAAATGACAAGTGCATCAAAAGGTGATACAACAGGAACAATATTATTTGATGTAAATCAAGGCTGTGTTGTCAAAGCAGAAAGAACTTCAAAAATAACTACTACTATCACAATAGATCAAAGTAAAATGAAAGATTTAAGTGAAGAACAGAAAAAGAACCCTATTACAAAACAAGAAATGACAAATGAATCAACAATGAAATATGAATTGATAGACAACGATTCTGCAAATTCAAACGACGACAAAGCAAAAGAAGAAAAGAAGCCTGAAGACAAAAAAGAAGATAAAAAATAAAATAAAAAAACTCCGAAAATTTTTAAAAATTTTCGGAGTTTTTTTATTACATAAATATCGTCTATTCAGCTTTTAAATGCTTGATTTCTTCTTTAATTTCGTCTATATTTTTTCTTACTTCTTCTACCACATTTTCTATTTCTTTTAAAGATTTTTCTATATCTTCAACTGTTTTTTCTTTGACTTCCTCAACAGGTACTTCTTCTTTTACATCATCTTAAAATTTTGGCTCTGCATCTAAAAACTCTTTCTGAATAAATGGAGAATCATTCAAAATTCTAAAGAAAGAAGTAAACTCTCCCTTGTCAAACCACAAACCATGGCAATTGGGACAACAATCAATATAGAGATCTTTTATATTTTCAGGAAGATTTTCCCACTTTTTCAAGATAGAACCGCAATCTGGACAAACTCCAGAAACTGCTTCTGCTCCTTCACCCACACTTTTTACAAGTTCATTTAAAGCATCACTAACTTCAATTTTTGTAATATCACCCAATGCTTCAAATTGACCACCAGGAACCCAAATTCCATCACATTCTTTGCATTTTGTAACATTGATGTCCATTATATTTCCATTTGAGCCACCTGTATGTTTATTACATCTAGGGCAAGCAAATTCAGAATTCTCATTTTCAGAACCTTCTATATTTTCTTCAATGCTACCTAATTCTATTGATTCCTTAAAAACCAAATCAAATATTTTTTTCAATTCTCCCTTATCAAACCAAATGCCGTTACAGCCTTCACATTGATCGAGATATACAACATCATTACTCAATTCAAAATTCAAAGGCACTGGGTGAAATTTTCCACCACATATAGGACAAGCTCCATTGACAGGTGTGTATGCTTCAGGAGATAGGTCTTCTGGGTTTCCAGCAAATTTTGAAGCAATATCTGTTGATTCAATTACTTCAGCTGTACTTGAATAGTCAGCAAGAAAACCACCACAATGAGTACATCCCTTTACTTTCATTCCCATTATACCAGTTTCAGTGAGTTCTTCATTCATTGGATGTCCACATCTTGGGCAAATACTTGGCATATTAAAAATTCCTCCTTTGGTTAATTAACAAACTCAAAAAAAATCACAAATAAAAAATATCTATTTAGAAACCAACTCATCTATTGCCTTTTTGAGTTGAATATCATCTTTTTTACCGACAAGTCTTGGCTTCATCTCTATCTTGACATTGGGCTGTATCCCTCTTTTGTGAATAATGCTTCCATTAGGTGACAAGAAATGTGCAATTGTAAGTTTAACAGCACAACCATTGTCTTGCTCAAAAACCTGTTGAACAGAACCTTTACCAAAAGTTCTTTCACCAACTAAAATTGCAGAATCATTATCCTTTAAAGCACCTGCAAATATTTCTGAAGAACTTGCAGATAATCTATTTACAAGTAACACTGTAGGAATACCTACAAAAGGTTTATTGCTTAAAGTATTGCATGATAAAATTATATCATTGTGATCTACTTGTTTATGAATGACTTTTCCTTTTTCAACAAATCTACTTGCAAGTTCAAGCCCTGCAACAAGATAACCGCCACCATTATTTCTAACATCAACAATAAGACCTTTTATGTCATTAGAAGGTTTCTTAACTTCAGCAACAGCTATATCAAATTCTTCAGCAGTTTCAGACGCAAACGATCTAACACGTATATATCCAACATTTCCCTTATCTGATTTTATCACTTTATGAGAAACTGATGTTATTTTTATATCATCACGTCTAATTTTTATATCAAAATATTTATGGTCTCTTAAAATTTTTAATTTAACATCTGAACCTTTAGGACCTCTCATTTTAGAGACACACATCATTATATCTACACTTTTAGTTTTCATGCCATCTATCTCTGCTATTACATCTCCTGGCAAAATACCAGCCTTAAAAGCAGGGGTTCCTTCAACAGGTTCAACAACAGTCAACTGACCATCACTTGACTGATTTTTTTCAATATAAACTCCTATGCCACCAAATGTCTTCTCATTTAAACTAAGCATCATATCTGAATATTCTGAACTTGTCATAAGAGTTGAATATGGATCATTAAGTCCTAAATATAAACCAGTCATTATTGCATAGGAAAATATATTTTCTAGCTCATCAAATGATACAATCTTTTTGGTAGAAATTTTTTTTTTATCAAAACCTTCTTTTATCTGTGGCTCATATTTACTAATTACTGATTTTAAAAAACCAACTTCAATATTACAATCACTTACATCAGATTTAAAATCTTTTACCCCAATTTCTTTAAAAAAACGATTTATTTCTCTTTCAACACTATGTTTTATATCTATCTCTGAAACTGTTCCCAAAAATACTTTTTTTATCAAAGTATAATTTACATCCCAAAAAAGCTGATCTGCCTTAAAATTCAATTGTTCTTTACCTGAGATATAATCAGAATAGAGATAAATTTCATCAAGTATCTCATCTCCAAATGACTTATATGTCAAAGGATTTCTTTCAAGAGTGTACCAATCTATTGGATTCCATTGGTCTATAAATTTGCCAGTTGGAATATATGTAGGTCTATCAAAAGAAACAGAATTTGATGATTTTGCAGGTTTGTTTTTAATTGCTTTAGCTTTTGCCATAAACATATTAAATCCAACAAAAAGCAAAGCTAAAAAAACAATCATAACAACTGCAAATACTATGATATGAACTGGTCCTATTTTGCTTTTTTTATTCTGATTTTCGGATTTTATATAATCATCATATTTAGTAAAAGACATAGGCCATGGTTGCCCATTGTCATCATATCCTTCAGAACCTTCAGCAACATCTTCTACATTTCCTTCAGCCCCAGCTTGTTCTTCAGAAACATTTTGTTCTAAATTTTCATCACTCATAAATTTTTCCCTCTCAATTAAGGATTATGCCCCAGTTTGACCTAAAAAACTCCTAAGCATAGGAACTCTTTTATCATCCTTAGGAGCTAATTTTAAAAATTTTTTGAAATAAGGAACAGCTTCTCTATTTTTACCAGCTTTTATTTTAACTTGTCCTATATTAAAAAGTCCTTCTATATCATCTGGGCGTTTTTTTAAGTATGCTAAAAAATGTTTTTCAGCAGAAGCAAAATCTCCTGTCATTTTTTCCGATTGTGCCAAATTAAAAAGACTACCTGAATCATCTGGTTTTAAATTAACAGCTTTTCTCAAATATTTTAATGCAGATTCATACATTCTCTGGTTAAAATAATATGTTCCAAGAAGAAAATTTGACTTATAATTATTTGGGTCTGCTTCTACAGATTTCTTATAATATTCTGCAGCAGCCTGTGGATTTCCAGAATTTTCAAGTAATTGACCATTTAAACTTATACAATCACTGTCAGAAGGATTTAACTTCATGGCTTGATCACAATATTTTCTTGCTTGTTTGTAATCTCCCTTATCAAAATAGATAAAAGCAGTATTTAAAACTGGCTGAAATAAAGTTTTGTCAAGTTTTATAGCTTTTTCGTAATATTTTAAGGCTTTTTCTTTATCTCCCTTTTTATCAAGAATCATTCCTATATTATTGTAAGAATTTGCATATGAAGGATCAGCCTTTATTGATTTGATATATAAATCAACAGCTTTTTTATCATCCCCTGCAGTCATTGCCTTATTTCCCTGTTCTTTAAGCATAATAGCCTTTTGTCTATCTGCTCCAAAAACAGGATTTTGAATTGCTAAAAATATAAAAACAGAAATAAAAACTATAGAAAAAATTTTCTTCATTTCAAAAAACCGCCTTTTTTTTATAATATTATTTCAAATTAGGGCTGTGAAAAAGTAAATAGAGGTGATGTCATTGCGAGGGAGCTATGCGACCGTGGCAATCTCAAGCACTTTTTTATTAACTAACACAACGAGTTAATTTACGAAAATTATATAAAAAAATACTTTTTTCACAGCCCCTTTTGCAAATTAATTTTTAACCACTCAACTATAAATTTAGCACTATAATTTTATTAACGGCTATAAATTATAACAAATTTGAAATAATTTTTATATATATAAATAGACGAATTATTTTATAATATATTTTATTTTATAAATTTTCCATCTTCCATATATAAAACCCTATCACCATATGGTAAAACAAGTGGATCATGTGTAACAGTTATAATAGAAACATTATATTTATCTGATGTTTCCCTCAACAATTTCATTATAATAGAAGATGACTGAGTATCCAATTCAGATGTAGGTTCATCAGCCAAAATTAGCTCTGGCGAATTTATAAAAGCTCTTGCTATTGCAACTCTCTGAGCTTCTCCCCCAGATAATTCATTTGGGAAAAAATCAGCTCTATTTGAAATCTCAAGAATTTCAAGAAGTTCATTAGCTTTTTTTAATCCATCTTCATAATTTTTGCCTGAATACCTTAAAGGAAGTAATATATTTTCAAGAACTGTTAAATGAAATTGTAAATATATTTTTTGGAAAACAAAACCAACATGCTCTCTTCTAAAAACAGTCATATCTTCAGAATTTGAAAAAGCAATTTTTTTTCCTTCAAAAAACAAATCTCCAGATGTAGGAAAATCAAGAAAACCAATAATATTTAAAAAAGTTGTTTTTCCACAGCCTGATCTTCCTGTTATACAGATAAATTCTCCCCTATCAATAGAAAAATCGACTGAATTTAAGGCATTTACAACGCTTCTACCTCTTTTAAAAACTTTAGTTAAATTTTCTCCTCTTATCATCCGTCCTCATCTATTATTGATATTGTATTTTTTTCACCCTCGCAAAAGCACAGATGTATTTTCTGACAATATACTTTTCAACGGTATCCAAACAGCAAAAGCTGAAACCACAACAGACCAAACAAAAGACAATATCAAAATATCTAAACTTATTCTAAAAACAGAACCTCCGCCAGTTTGAGGTAGATATTGACATAAAAACACAAATAAATATGATAACAAAACGCCAATTACCCAAGCAAAAACAACCATCAAAAATGACTCTGAAAAAAACTCTGAAAAAATATGTTTCTTCTCTGCTCCCAATGCACGCTTTACTGCAATTTCTGATTTTCTCTCAGTAACAGCCATTGAAATAACAGATGAAATAGAAGCAAGAGAACCAACTCCTGAAATCAAAAAGAAAACCAATGTCAAATAATTCCAAAAAGCTAAAGAACCAGATGTCTCTTTTTCTATCTCAGATGAATCAACAGATTTTATATATTCTATTTTTTTCTTTGCCTCAGAAGAAATTTTTTCAAATGAATCGTTTTTTTCTGGAACTACCATTATACAAGTTATCAAATTTTGTCTCTCTGTAATATCCTGCAAAGTTTTTAAATTTACAATAACTTGTCTATCAGGAAATGAAGATGTTTTCTTCATTATTCCACTTACTTTAAATTTTTTCCCTTTTAAAGTAAATTCACTTCCAATATTTAAATTATCTCTTTGGGCTATATCCCAACCGACAAGAGCATCTAAATCAGCCGATATATTTTTTCCTGTAAAAATACCTGATGAATCTGTATATATATTAACTTTTTCTTTAGAAATACCTACAACGATGTCTGGAATACCAACTACAACAATATCGTCAGATGACATTCTTGTTACAAGCATTGGAACAAATTCAGATATTCCATCAATCTTCGAAATTATTTCAACTTTTTCTTCTGGAATTAATCCTCCACCTATCCAAAAATTTTTCTTTTCACACAAAAAAATTCTGTTAGAAAAAATTTTCGAAATCCCCATTGATAACTCAGTAAAATATGAGCCTATGGAAGATATAAGAATCATCAAAAATATTCCAACTGCAGTAGCTAATACTGCAGGTATGACACGAGATTTTCTCCTCGATAACAACAACAAAGATTCTTTAATTATTTTTATCATTATTTTCGTCTTCCAAATATTTGTTCAAACGAAACATCAGTTTAAAAACACAATATCCAGCAGAAAAAATTCCCAATAAAAAGCCTAAAATCAGAAACAAAGGCATTGAGTCAAATTTTTTATCAAGAAAATAACCGAGAAAAAAGCCACCCAAAACACAAAAGACTACAGCAAAACCGATACCTGAAGCTTGAGATGACAAATAATTAGCTTTAAATTTATCTTTCATTAACCAGCAAATTCATCAATAACTCTTGACTCTACTCCCTTAAAATTGAGAATAATATCAACTATTCTATCTGATGCCTTGCCATCACCATATGGATTTACAGCTTTTGCCATTTTTTCATAGACATCATTGTCTCTAAGTAGTAAAGAGGCAATCTCAAAAACTTTATTCTCATCAGTACCAGCAAGAATAGCTGTACCTGCTCTAAGACCTTCTGGACGTTCAGTATTTTCTCTCAAAACAATTACAGGTTTTCCAATAGAAGGAGCTTCTTCCTGAAGACCTCCAGAATCGGTCAATACAAAAAATGACTTTTTCATCAATCCTATCATTACAGGATAATCAACAGGATCCATCAAAAGAACTCTGTCAATATTTGACAATTCAGCGAAAACAACATCTCTAACAGCAGGATTTCTATGTACTGAAAAAACGATCTCAACATCTTTATGTTCAGAAACAATTCTCTTCAAAGCCCTGCATATATTTCTCATAGGCTCGCCTAAATTTTCACGCCTATGTGTTTCAACAAAAAGAATTTTCTTTTTATCATCATGAAATTTTACAAACTCATCTGGATATACAACATCATTCTTTGCTAAAATATACTGAAGAGAATCAACAACAGTATTTCCAGTCAAATATATTTTATTTTCATCTACTCCAAATTTCAAAAGATTTTCTTTTGCTTCTCTTGTTGGAGCAAAATGTATTGAAGCAAGAGATGAAACAATTCTCCTATTCATTTCTTCTGGGAAAGGATTGTACATATCATCTGTTCTAAGACCTGCTTCAACATGACCAACAGGAATTTTATGATAAAAAGCAGACAAAGCTCCAGCCAAAACAGTAGTTGTATCTCCCTGAACCAAAACAATATCAGGCTTAACTTCTTCCATTATTTTTTCCAAACCAGTCAAAACCCTAACTGTTATATCTGAAAGAGTTTGTCTATCTTTCATAATATCCAAATCATAATCTGCTTTCAAATCAAATAAATTCATGACTTGATCGAGCATTTGTCTATGTTGTGCAGTCAAAACAACGATTGGCTGGATATTTTTTTCTGATTTCAATTTCATTACAACAGGAGCCATTTTTATGCCCTCTGGTCTTGTACCAAAGACAGCCATAACCTTTATCATAAAAGCCTCCAAAGTTCAATTTGTTTTTTAAATATTCTGTAAATAATGATGTTTATCCTCTACTATTTTATTTGTACTAAAAGCTACAAAAAAAACCGGCCAAAAGGCCGGAAACAATTTCTTTCCTCTATTTATTATTTCTACTATTTATTGTTCACTTTTACAGCAATTTTCAAAATTAGTACAAATTTAGTTTGTGGTATAATTGACATACTCCCCATAAATAAATTTAGGGGCATTACGGTGCTTTTCGGTAAATTACACATTTCATTCTAAATATAGGCAATCGACTTAATTTTTAAGTAAATAATAGTTTACAGGCTTAGATTGCTGGGCTTCCCCCTTGCTGGGATTGTTTTTTAAAAACTCGTTAGAGTTTTTAACTATTTCCAAGCCTCGCAATGACAAAGTGGCAGTATACAGCCATATATTGAATAGTTTATAGCAACTTTTAAATATGCAAAAATAGTTTTATCAATAACTATCTCAATGTAAAATAACAAACAAAAAGAGCTATTAAGCCTAAAACGATATTTATAGAATATATGATTAAAACTGCTTGAACTTGAGTTAATCCCAAAGCGAGTAATCTATGATGAATATGACCTTTATCAGGTTTAAAAATAGGTTGATGATTGCTCGCTCTTCTCACTATAGCCCATGCGGTGTCAAAAATTGGCAATCCCATTATTAAAAAAGGAATTACCATAGCAACAGTTGTTGTCGTCTTTAGTCCACCAACAACAGAGGCAATAGCAAAAACAGAACCTATAAATAAACTTCCTGTATCACCCATAAAAATTTTGGCAGGGTGAAAATTGTATTTCAAAAAACCAAGGGCAGAACCTGCAAGAGCAGCCATTATTCCAGCAACAAGTAATTGTCCCTTCATAAGTGCAACTATTAAAAAAATAATTGCAGATATAACAGATACTCCTCCTAAAAGCCCATCTAAACCATCAAGAAGATTTACAGCATTTATGATTCCAACTATCCAAAAAATTGTTACTGGAACAGCAATATAAATAGGCAAATATATTAAACCTTCACCAAAGGGATTTGTAAAAAAATTTACAATGATTCCAAAAAACATTACAATGGATACAGTAAAAATTTGACAACATAACTTAACCTTTGCAGGCATATTTATTATATCATCAATAAATCCTGTAATAAATGAAAGAAGACCAGCAATAAGAAAACCGCAAAATAACATCAAATCCCTCGAAGAAATTTCAGGATTATAATGCTTCCAAATAGCCATTCCAACGCAAGAAGCAACCAAAAAACCGATAAATGTTGCTATTCCTCCGCCATAAGGAATTGGCTCTTTATGCACTTTTCTTTCATTAGGGCGATCAACAAATCCATTAGCAGAAGATATTTTTATCACAACAGGTGTTAAAAAATATGTTACTGAAAGTGCCAATAAAAAAATGGCAATAAGTACAAAATACACTAAATCAACCCCTAAAAACTACATTATCATCCAAGAACCTGATTTAAAATTTTCATAATCTGAAATAAAACGATCGACTAAATCTTTAGCATCTCT
This sequence comes from Candidatus Xenobia bacterium, assembly GCA_045114665.1. Taxonomy (GTDB): domain Bacteria; phylum Vulcanimicrobiota; class CADAWZ01; order CADAWZ01; family CADAWZ01; genus CADAWZ01. The sequence continues at coordinate 23,795 of JBGUKW010000092.1, forward strand.
ATCAGTAGCAGAACAAGGGTTTATCTTTCCCAATAAAGATGGGGATAATATTCCCTCTTTCTCGTAAAGTTCAATACATTTAGAAGAATCATTCTTTTTTATAATCAATTCAAATTTAGTTGGACATGCCAGTGTTACAACTAAATAATCAAGATTTTGTGGAATAAAACTTGTATAACGCTCATTTTCATACCTCTTAATTAAATCATTTAAAAGAGGTGATAAAATTTCGGAATGAAATTTATTTACAGATTCCGTAAATACAAAAGAATCATCATTACAATATGAAAGTGGATTATATCCTAATTCAGCAATAAGTCTTTCCTGCATTTCACCTGCAGTCTGAATTCTCTCTTCAGGATTCCAAGCAAGAGAATCATAAATTATATTTGCAAGTCCCTGTGGAACTTCAATGCCAAAATCTTCAAAAGCAGCAAATTCAAAATCAACAGGTCGATGACCAGTCAAAAGCTCATGCATAGCTGCTCCCAAAGCATATAAATCAGACCTTGGCTCAGGCATTCCAGCCTGTTGCTCTGGTGGTGCATACCCAGGAGTTCCAATCCAAAATCCCTCACCAGGATTTGAAACTCTTGCAATACCAAAATCAATTAACATTATCCTATTATCACAGTCTCTTACAAGAATATTTGAGGGCTTTATATCTCTATGTGCTACAGGAACTTCAAGATTATGAATATATTTTAAAGCCTCACAAACCTCTATTCCAACCTTTGTAACATATTCTATTCCAAGACCTGGATTACCATCATGTTTTAGTATATTTGAAAGGTCTCTTCCCTCAATAAAATCCATTACAAAAAAGAATGAATTGTCAGAGACAAAATTATCCGTAACCCTTGGAATATTAGGATGACATATTCCATTTAAAACTTGAATTTCAGAAACAAATCTATCAATAGAATCTCTTCTTTCCTGTGGATCTCTAAAACTGTCAAGCATTTGTTTTAAAGCCATTATCCTGTTATCCATATTCAAATCAGCAACTTGATAAACGGCTCCCATTCCACCTGCTTTTACTCTTTTTACTATTTTATATCGACCATCTAATACAGTATCTTCTTTAAGCCACATTCCATCATCTGGATTTATATCTGTACTTATATTCATATCCATATCCTAAGCTACCTCCAGTTAAGGCTAAAATCTTTTTCCTACTCCAACAATACCTTGCTTTGTATCAAAAGCATCTCTTACTCCACCCATAAAATACCAACTGTCATTTATTACATATTTACCCATCAAATCAACTTGAACATCTCTTGTATTATATGCATCAACACTCAATTCTAAATTTTTACCAATAAACGAATCTACACCAACACCAAGTTTAGATCTTATAACTCCAACTCGAGGTCTAAATGAACCGATATTCTTTCCATATTGTAAATTAAATTTATTTTCTTCTCCGATATCGTCAACACCTATTTTCAAAGCATGTTCCCCTCTTGGAAGAAGCCAAAGATTTGCATTCCCAGCAGATACTCCATTATTAGTAGTCCAGAGCATATCTGCATCGAGTTGGACAAGGCGAGAAGGTTTTCCATTTTTAGAAACCTCTTTATCACCTAAAAAACCTCTTGCTCTCTTTATGAGCTTATTAGCTCCTTCCATTGTCTCTTTAGTTTCTCTGATTGTGGCTTTTAAATCATCTTTTAACTGTTGATCAGATGTGAGACCATGAACATCTTCTACTATGCCATTTAATTCGGTAGTAGTTTTTTCAAGATTTTCAAGAATTCCAAGTACATTACTTCCAAATTTTTCGTCTGCTACTATTGCTTCCAAAGATTTCATTGTTAAATTCAATGAATGAGAAGTTTCTGTCAATGTTTTTATCATATCTGATACTGAAGCTTCATTATTTTTTAGAAGATTTTTAACAGAAGCAGTTATTTCTTTTACATCTCCTCCAGAAGCAACAACAAGACCATTTACATTTCTGATGAGTTCATTTGAATTGTCTAAAATACTACTTACTTTATCAACAAGTCCAGAAATACTTCCATCAGCTTTTTGAGCAATTTCTCTAAAACTGTCTGCTGCTGCCTTTACATTTGTTACAGCATCTTTTAAATCTTGTTGTAATTTTTTATCTCCCAAAAGACTATTAAAATTGCTTACAGCTTCATCTACTTTTGCAAGTGTCTTTTCTGCAGATATCATTATATCATCAACAGAAATTGGAGAAATACCAGAGGCATAAGGTTCATTCCAAGGCTCTTTTGTTAAGACATTACAAGGTTTTAATATATCCCCACCTTTTGGTCTAATTTCAATCCATTTATCACCCATTAAATTAGAAGATATATAATAACCTGATCCCAATGTCAAAGTCTCTTTTTTATTTGTAATCAAAACAGTTACTCTTGCCTTATCCCTCAAATTTTCTGGCTCAGAATGTGGAACAACAAGAATATCTACAACTTTTCCAACCTTTACACCAGATTTTAACACCGAAGCACCAACTTGAAGTCCAGAAACATTTTCAAAAACAATATAATAATTAACCCCTTCGACTTTTTTATTCCAAACTCCCATAAATATTGTTATAGCAAAAAGCAAAACAGTCGCTATGACAACAGTAATACCAACTTTTACAGAAGCACCTAACATAAAATATCTTCTCCAAATATTATTTTATTACTAAATCACATTTTGACAGGTCCCTTAGAATTTCCATCTATAAACTGTCTTATAACTGGATTCTTCGAATTATCAAATTCTTCAAATGTACCTGTCAATAAAAATTTTCCCTTATGCAACAAAATTATTTTATCCGCTATAGCTTTAGCACTTTTTAAATCATGAGTTACCACAATGGAAGTCATGTTAAATTTCTTTTTTAAATCATTTACCAAATCATTTATAACACTTGACATAATAGGATCAAGTCCACTTGTAGGTTCGTCGTATAGAATAAGTTCTGGATTAGTAACAATAGCTCTTGCGATACTCGCTCTTTTCTGCATACCTCCTGACAATTCAGAAGGATATTGATTTTCTGTTCCATGTAATCCAACAATATCAAGTGCTTCTAAAACTCTTTTTCTTATCTCAGATTCTTTAGTCTTTGTATTTTCTCTAAGACCAAAAGCAACATTGTCCATTATTGTCAAAGAATCAAAAAGAGCAGGCGACTGAAATACCATGCCAATATGTTTTCTTAGTTCGTCAAGTTCTCTTCCTTTTAAATGAGCTATTTCTGCCCCGTTAATAAAAATCTCTCCAGAAGTAGCAGGCAAAAGCCCAATAATACACCTTATAAGTGTACTCTTACCTGCTCCAGATAACCCCATCAAAACAAGAGTTTCACCTTTTCTCAATGAAACACTTACATGATCCAAAATAACTCTATCCCCTCTTTTTAAAAGAAGGTCTTTTACTTCCAAAAATCTCTCAGAAGATTTTAATTCATTTTTATCTTTCATAACTTTATTAAAGTGAAAATATAATAGAAGAAAGCAAATAATTGCTTACAAAAACAACAATAATAGAAATAACAACAGAACCTGTAGTTGAAATACCAACACCTGCAGCTCCACCTCTTGTATTCATGCCTTGATAACAACTTATCAAAACAACTTCAACAGCAAAAAATAAAGATTTGTATAAACCACCCCAAAAATCTTTCATGGCAAGCATATTTTTTATACTATCCGTATATATTGTAAGATCTACACCTGCAAGCATATTGGCAACACATCCTCCACCAAGTACACCAGCAAAATCAGCAAATAAAGTCAATATAGGAAAAGCAATTAAACAGGCAAGAAGTCTTGGAACAACAAGATATTTTACAGGACTTACAGCCATGACAGTAAGAGCATCAAGCTGTTCTGTAACCTTCATAGAAGATATTTCTGCAGTTATTGCAGAACCAGCTCTGCCTGCAACTACAACAGCAGTGAGCATAGGAGCCAATTCCCTACACATAGCTATAGCTACACCGCCACCAATAAACTTAGCAAGTCCATATCTAACGGCAAGTTCTGCAAGTTGCAGAGAGACAACAGCTCCAGAAAAGAAAGTAGTAACAAAAACAATAAAAATAGAATCGACACCCAATAATGCAGCCTGTTGAATTGTCAACTTTATCCTAATATCAAGCCTGAATATCCACATCAAAGTATTAAATAAAAGTATGACAATTCCACCGACATATTCAAAAAATGATATTGCTTTTTTTCCTATATTGTCAAAAAATTTAATAAAAACTTCTTTCATATTACAAAATAATATAACTGCATGAAGAGATATATTTCCCTTCATGCAGTAAAATAAATCATATATTAATATTTATTTGGATTTGTTCCAGTTGGTTGAGATGGTGTAACAGAAGGCTTTACATGTGAATTAATAACATCCATAGATTCTTTTAAAGAAGATTGAACTGATTTCTTTTCAACTAAAACCTTATTTATTGCCCCACCATGTACATTAATAACATTTTCATGATTATCTATTGCTGGTTTTACAGGGTATTTTCCCATAAGAGTTAAATATGTTCTAAAAACAGGGTATTTCTCTAAAAAGTCAAAAAATTCTGGTGATAATGCAACTTGCTTATTTGCAGGAAATACTGGTGAAGCAAGCACAAACTTCTGAAGTTGTGGAAATTCAGCTAAATAATACATAAAAAACCAAGTATTTTCAGGATCTGAATTTGCTTTTTTCATAAGTGCAAGATTTGTCAATACAGTATTTCCAACTTTATTTTTTCCTGCCCAATTTACAGCTTTTAAATTTGGTCTTGTTTCATATATATTTGCAACATCTTCAAGTGATCCAATAAACATAGGAGATTTTACAGGGTCTTCACACTGTGCATATTTGTAAACATTCAAAAGATCATCTAAATAATAGAGAATCTTTTCAGCATTTACTCCATCAAGACCAGTAACATCTAATTTTTGATCCTCTGGGGAAATTTGAGCTAAGAAAATATTAAATACATAGGCAATTTCAACATCTTTTCCTGCAGGAATATAGAAACCATAAATACCTTTTTCAGGTTCTGTCAATTTTTTAGCATAGTTAAAAATTTGATTTATATTTGTAGGAGGTGCTTTAATTCCCTTTTCAGCAAGTGCATCTGGATCATATACAAGTGCATAATTATATGCAACATATGGCAATGTCCAAAGTTTGCCATCAAATTCTGAGGCTTTCCACAATGGAGAATAAGTGTCCATTTTTAAAGCAATTCTAACTGATTTCAAAATCTGATCATCAACTGGTAAAAGTTTATCTGCATTTCTCAATTCATTCTGCCAAGCTGAATCAATAGCTGCAATATCTGGAAGAGAATTTGCGTCTGATTTCATAAGTTCATCTCTCAATTCAACTTTTGAATCAAATTTTCTTAATTGTATATCTACACTTGGATATTTTTCCTTATATTTAGATACCAAAGAATCCAACACTTTTGACTGCTCATCATTGAAGGCATGCCAAAAAGTCAATGTTCCTGCATTTGCTGCAGTTGAAGCGATAAAAACAAACAAAAAAACTGATAATATCGCAATTAAACGTTTCATTTTTTATTCTCCTTTATTTTTCAGTTTAAAAAAAACATTATTAATTTATTAAAATTAATTAAAAATTACTTAGAATCTTCTTTTAATGTAAGAGAAACTGTAAAATTATCTGTAATAACATTTCCAACAATCCTATAAAAACCTGGCTTTACTGGATGTCCTTTTTGATCTATCTGTGGCCATGTTGCAGAAAAAACTTTTGATTCTTTTGCATTAAATGTAATTGAATGCTTTTTCTTGATATCTTTATTATATACCGAAGATTGCCATATCAAAGTGGGCAATTTAAAGAAAAACCAATCATCTTCTCTATAAACTAAAAAATCAACTTCATTTGAATTAGGAAAGTTTATAGTAATAGGCTTAGAAGAAGTGTTTGTTATTTTCATTCTAAATTTTATTTCTTCTCCCTTATGATATTTTTCCCCTATATCCAAATGAAAAGACAAATAATTTAAATTTACATCAGACTTTTCAGAAAATGGATCAGATGACTGAACAAAATATCTAATAAGAAAAATGGAAATAACAAAACAAACTAAAATAATAAAAATAATTATTACAGTATTATTTAAAAAGGTAAATTTTGATTTTTTAATGAATTTAGTTCGCAAGGATATTACACCAATATATAAAAAATAGTTAATAAAAATAAATATACTCTTGACTATTCAACAGAAATAAGTTATATCCTTTATATAAGCAATAACTAAGGAGGGATAATGTTAAAAAAAATAAATGTATTGTTATTATCAATATTTCTATTGTTATTCGTAAAAACAGGCTATTCAGATGACTTATTTACAAATCCAATCATAGTAAAAACCGATAATGGTCAAATAGTAGTAAATCAGGGATTTTATGAAAACATAGGAAATAGCCAAATCTTTACAGTAAAACATGGCGATAAAATAATAGGAAAAATAAGAGTCAAAGAGCTATATGAACATTATTGCGTATGTGAACCAATAGATAATACAGTGATAACATCTATATCAAAGGGAGATTCTGCTATTCCTGAAGCAAAAAATACAGGAAATAACAAAATTTCAAGTACAACTACAACGAACAACAATAACAACAAATTGAATGAAACATCATCAAAAGTAGAAAAACAACTATCAGAAAGAGAATTGTCAAAACAAAAGAGAGAAGAAGAAAAAGCGTTAATAGAAGCCAAAAAAAATGAAGAAAAATTAAAAAAAGAAGCTGAAAAAGCTGAAAAGGAGAGACTTGCAGCAATCGAAGAAAGAAAGCAACAAATACAAGATGATTATGTAGAAAAACTTGCAGACTGTACAAGAACTGTTTCTTTTAATAAAAAAACAGGAACAAGCCTACTTCCAAATCCACAAAAACTCTATGAAGCATATTCACTTTACAAATATGTAGATTCCATGAAATATTTAAATAGTTCAAGCTATATGGGTGGACACCATTTGACAACATATAGAATTATGGGAGTTACATTAACTTTAAAAAATATGATTGCAGGTATGAAGCAAGACAATCAAAAAGCACAGAAGGCAAGTGTAAAAAAATATGGAGCAGAAATAGAAATAATATATTTCACTCCAGAATTAATGAAATCACAAGCACTTTTATTGGCATCTGGCGACGATACCTATGAAGATGAACAACAAGTAAATGCAATCGCTCTAGGCATGATGCAACAAAATGAAATAGATTCATACTCAGTATTTCAAGTTACAATAACAAATAATGAAAATTCTGCTGAACCCCTACAACTAGCTCCTTTTAAATGGAAAATGGTGATAATAACAGATACAAATGAAGAAATAAAAGCAATAAAATATGATGAAGCACTTGACAAAACATTAGGACCTGGACAATCTGCAACTGGAAATATATACTTTCCACTAACAGATTCCATGGGACATAAACTTACTTCACATAATTTAAAAATAAGACTACAGTCAATACTTGATAAAAAAGTTGACATTAAATGGAGTGACTCAAAAGGAAAACCAAATACAAAAACTAAAGGTAAAGTAAAATCTAAGAAAAATAAAAAATAATAATTAAGGGGCTGTGAAAACAGCCCCTTTTACAATAAACATGCTTATAAAAAAAATAAAAATAAAAAATTTTAGAAATATCAAATCAGCGGAAATAGAACCTATAGACGGAATAAATATTTTCACAGGTGAAAATGCACAAGGAAAAAGTTCTTTTTTAGAATCAATCACTTTTATTTCAAACGGTAGATCTTTTAGAACAACAAACGATTTTGATCTCATAAATAGGGAAGATAAAATCGCATTTATTGAAGCAATATTTGAAAATACAGAAAACATTAAAGATGAATTTTCTGTTTCTGCTTCAATTACAGATATAGGAGAAAACAAAACAAATAAAAAAATAACATTTTGCAAAAAAGATGTAAAAAAATTATCTGAATTTATAGGAAAAATAAATAATACAGTATTTTCGAAATACGACTCTGAAGTAGCTTCTGGAAGCCCTTCTATAAGAAGAAATTTTATTGATAGATTACTTTCTTTTTTAGACAATGAATACCTAAAAGATATCAAAAAATTTTATACGCTACTAAAAGAAAAAAATTTTCTTCTAAAAAAAGAGAGAAATATTATTGTTGCAGATGTTATAAATGAACAACTTGCCGAACTCTCTGCATATATATCTGAAAAAAGAAAAAAAATATCAAAAATAATAGAAAAAGAAGCAAACAAAATAAATTCAACAGAAATGCATCAAAACTTCAAAATAAAATTCGGATACATTCCAAATATCGAATATGAAGGTAAAACATTAGAAGAAATAAAAGATCAAATAAACTCAATATTTAAAAAATATTTAAATATTGAATTTGAAAGAAAAGCAACATTAAAAGGGATACAAAGAGACGAATACAATATTGAACTCAATTCAATGTCTGCAAAAAAATATGCTTCACAGGGACAATTAAAAATAATTTCTACGGTATTAAAATTAACAGAATTTAGCCTACTTGAAAAAAAAATAAACAATACACCCATATTTTTAATGGATGATTGCTTTTCTGAACTCGACGATATAAATCAAATAAATTTGTGGAATTGCCTTCAAAAAAAAGGACAAATATTTCTAACATCAAATGGGCTTCCTAAAAATTATGCAGAATATAAAAATAAACAAATAAGAGAATATATAATAAAACAAGGCAATATTATAGATATAATGGATAGATAACAATGGACGAAAAAGCAGAAGAATTAGATAGAATTATAAGTATTAAAAGAAAAGCAAAAGATAGTGAAAGTATAAAACAAATACTTGAAGAACAAATACAAAAAGCAAGTGATATGGCATTAAGCATAAAAATAGCACAAAACTGGAAAGAATGTGTTGGGAATAGAGTAGACTTAAAAACAGCAATTAGTTATCTAAATAAAAAAAAGTTATATGTAAAAACATATAATAACTCTTGGGCTGCAAATTTAACTTCTATCAAATCAGAAATAATAAAAAAATTAAATGAAAAAATAGCTCCAAATATAGTCGAAGACATAATATTTCATTCTGCTTATCCATTAAAAAAGAAAAAAAATGTAGAAGAAAAAAATAAAAAAGAGTATCAATTAAATAAAGAAGAATTGTCAAAAATAGAAGAAACTGCTTCAAAAATTGAAAATGACAAAATAAAAAAAGAATTTACTGAATTGATGACAAAAGATATGAAGTACAAACTTGAAAAAATAGATAATGGAGGTTCAGAATGTCCAATATGTAAATGTATTCACGAAAAAAAGGGCTTATGTATTTTTTGTAAAAACAAATTTATTGAAAATCATTATTAACTTGGTAATTACAGCTATTTTCGGTAAATAGAGTATATAAAGCAAGGAGAAAAAATGAAAAAACTATTGAATATACTGCTCTGCTTTGGCTTGGCAGGACTATTATTAGTAAGTTGTAACAATGGCAACAATACACAAAATCCAAATCAACAACAAAATCAAACAACAAAAAAAATTAAAAATTTAGGAAAGCCAAATTTATCAAAAGAAAAAGTTTCTTCTAAATTTAATACAATGCCAACATCACTCAAT
>JBGUKW010000093.1:0-29297 GCA_045114665.1 Candidatus Xenobia bacterium
AGAGAACTCGTAAGACCTCTAATTTAAAATAGAGGCAAGGTTCGTTAATATCCCAGAATCCCCTAAATTTATGGGGAGTATGTCAATGTCAGCATGTTTATCTTTCTTTCCTCTTTTCATTTTTTTTCTAAAAAAAAATCCCCTTTACTATGAAAAAGAGGATTCTTATTATAATCAAATTTTATATTAGTTTATTTAACAAGGCAAAAATCTAATTTTCAAATGCTGGTTTTAATCCAGTTTCTTTACAATATAATACATAAGATTCATAGAGTCCATTTAGCTCATCTTCAAGTTGTTGACGGTCTGCTTTTAAATCGCCCATCTTCTCAGACATCTTTGCAATCTTATCTTCCATTTTTTCTATTTCGATATTTTTTAGCTCATATAGTTGTCTTATTCTATCATAAGACATTTCCATTTTTTCTTTTATAAGTTCACCAGTCATTGATTTCAATGTAACCTCATCCATTTCTTAATTATTTCCTCCGAGAATCCAAGCCATGTTTATTTCTCCTTTATTTTGTTATTTTTATTTTTTAGAACCCTCTTGTAAATTTCAAGTTATAAAGTTCCTATTTTTTTTCCAACATTGTTTTTATTTCATTCCAAACATCATCTATAGACACAGAAGCATCAACCTCTAATAAAACATTTTTATCAGAAAAATATTTTATGAGAGGTTCTGTCTGTTCTGTATATACTTTCAATCTACTTATGATAACTTCCTCTTTATCATCATCACGAATTATAATTTCTCCACCACATTGTGGACAAATATCTGAACCCAACAAATCAACATTATAAACAGAAGCACATTTTTTACAAACTCTACGAGAAGTAAGACGTTTTACTACTTCAGACTGTTTTAGTGATAAATTTATTGCATGGTCTATTTTTAAATTGTGCTTTTTTAACATTAAATCAAGTTCTTCTGCTTGAACAAGATTTCTCGGAAAACCATCAAGTAAAAAACCTTTTTTACAATCATCTTCTGCAAGTCTTTCTGCCATGATACCCAATATGACATCATCTGGAACAAAATGTCCTGCTTTTATATAAGATTCAGCCTCAAGTCCAACTTTTGTTTTTTCATGTATTGCATGTCTTAACATATCGCCAGTAGATATGTGTGGAATATCAAAAAATTTGCTAATAAAAGCACTTTGAGTTCCCTTACCAGCTCCTGGCATTCCAAGAATAACAAGATTCATATCAAAACCGCCTTTTAAAATGTTATTAGAAATTATTATAACACAACCCCAAAATATTAGCAATAATTTTTTTATAATATTATTTCAAATTTCCAAAACAAAAATAAATTTGTAAAATTGCAATATATTTTAAATGATTTTTAAATAATAAAAAAAAGCTGTCGGAAAATATCCAACAGCTATAAAAAAAACAATTACTATTTTTTCATAAATCCCTGATAATGTTTCATAACTGAACGAGCTTCAAGTTGTTGCATTGTATCGAGGGCTACACCAACAATAATAAGCAATGATGTACTACCTAAATAAAAACTTGTGATACCAGTCAAAACCATTATAATATTTGGTGCTATAGCAATCAATCCAAGCAATATTGCAGAAATGAATGTTATTCTATTCATTATCTTATTTAAGAATTCAACAGTATTCTTACCAGGTCTTATACCAGGAATAAATCCACCGAACTTTTTCATATTATCTGCTATATCAGCAATATTAAATGTAATAGCTGAATAAAAATATGTGAAGAAAATTACAAGTAGGAAATATATAAAATTATATAAAAATCCTGAATGAGACATAAGTTTTGAATATCCAACCGCAATTCCTCCGAGTGGAGAAGAAGGGTCTAATTTCAAAAACTGGATAATTGTTGCTGGCAAATAAAGAACAGATATTGCAAAAATTATGGAAATAACCCCCGCATTATTTACCTTTATAGGAATAAAGGTACTCTGACCGCCAGTTACTCTTCTACCTACAACCTTTTTAGCATATTGAACAGGTACTTTTCTAATAGCTTGAGTCAATGCAACTATAGCCACTATGAGTACAAGAGTAATAATAGCAAACATTGTCAACTGCAAGTATGTTTGTAGCTGATTTGAAGATGCTCTTGCAAGTTTAAATGTATTCATAAGATAATCTGGATATCTCAAAACAATACCTGCAAAAATTATCATAGAAGTACCATTTCCAACACCATACTCAGTCATTCTCTCGCCAAGCCAAACAAGACACAAAGTTCCAGCAGTTAAAGCCAGAACAACAATAGCTCCATATAAGAAACCTGTATAATAAAATACTTTAGCTCCACTTGAAGAGGTGTATCTCATAAGACTTATGACTAATACAAGAGCTTGAAGAAATGCAAGCCCAACTGTTCCATAACGAACATATTGATTTATCTGTCTGCGTCCCTGTTCTCCACCTTCTTTTTGAAGTTCATGGAGTTTTGGAATAACAACTGTCAAGAGTTGCATAATAATCGAAGCATTAATATATGGAGTAATACCCATAGCAATGATCGAGAAGTTATTTAAAGCACCTCCAGTGAACATTCCTAGGAATTCAAAAAGCTCACCGCTATGAAGCATCTGTTGCCATAAAGTTCTGTTTACTCCTGGAACAGTGATATAAACCATCATAACAAACACTGCAAAGCCACCAAAAACTACAAGCAGTCTGTTACGCATTACTCTATCGTTCCAAGCAGAGATAAATGATTCAAACATTAAATCACCTCGACCTTGCCACCAGCTTTTTCAATGGCAGCCTGAGCCGTTTTAGTAAACTTGTTCAATTTTACCTGTACTGCTTTTTTTATTTCACCAGTTCCAAGAACTTTAATAGGTGCATTCAAATCTTTAATACAACCTGAAGCATAAAGAGCTTCTGCTGTTATAATTTCACTATCACTGGCACAATTTTCAAGAGTATCAAGATTTATTGTAACATATTCAATTCTGTTACGGTTTCTGAAACCTTTAAATTTTGGAAGAATTCTATACCATGGTGTCTGACCACCTTCGAAAGCAGGAGCTTTTGTACCGCCAGATCTCTTTCTCTGACCATTTTCACCTCTTCCAGATGTTTTGCCATGACAACCTGGACCTCTTCCTACTCTTTTTCTTCTTTTTGTTGAACCAGGAGCTGGATACAAATCGTCTAACTTCATAATTTTAAACTCCCTTTATCTTTTACAAATTTCGCAGAAATGTGTTTATAAGTTCATTTCTGCGAAATTTATAGATTTTTAATTTTTACCTACTGAAGAATTTCATTTGGTGATTTTCCACGAAGTGCGGAAACTTCATCAATCTTTTTCAATTCCTTCAATGCCTTAATTGTACAATAAACAATATTTACTGCATTATCTGAACCAAGAGATTTTGTGAGAATATCCTTAATTCCAGCCTGTGTAACAACAGCACGGACAGCTCCACCAGCGATAACACCAGTACCAGGAGCTGCAGGTCTAAGCATGACCATTGCAGAACCAAATTTTACTGTTGTTTCATGAGGAATTGTTGTTCCAATAATAGGAATAGATACAACATTCTTCTTTGCTTCTTCAGCACCTTTTCTTATAGCTTCTGGAACTTCACTTGCTTTTCCAAGTCCTGCTCCAACAAGACCAGCACCATTTCCAACTACTACAAGAGCACTAAAAGAAAATCTCTTTCCACCTTTAACAACTTTGGCAACTCTGTTAAGTTTTACGACAGTTTCGGTAAATTCTTTATCTCCAGTTTCTATTCTTGCCATAATTAACCTCCATTAGAATTGAATACCGGCTTCGCGCATACTGTCAGCCAAAGCAGCTATTCTTCCGTGATATTTGTAACCGCCTCTGTCAAAGACCAACTGGGTAATTCCTTTTTCTTTCATACGTTCTGCCATTATGGTTCCGACTTTTTTGGCTTTTTCTGTCATTGTCAATCCTTCTTCAAAACCCTTTTCAAAAGAGCTTGCAGAAACAAGTGTGTGACCAGCTTCATCATCTATAAGCTGTACATAGACATGACGAAGACTTCTGAATACAGAAAGACGTGGGAGCTCGGCAGTGCCGCTTAAATGTTTGCGGAGTCTCGCATGTCTTTTTTGTCTTAAAAAATTACGGGAGATTTTATTAATCATAACCGCACATCCTTCTTAAATCTATTTTGCAGCCTTACCGGCTTTTCCGAGTTTTTTGATTATAACTTCATTTGCATATCTAAAACCTTTGCCTTTATATGGCTCTGGAGGTCTGATAGCTCTGATATCTGCTGAAACTTGACCAATTTGCTCTTTGTCAATGCCACTTACTTTTAAGTGAACAATACCTTTTTCAGCAGCTATTTCAAATGTGATTCCATCAATAGGTTCTATTACTACTGGATGTGAATAACCACATGAGATTTCGATTCCTTTACCCTTTGGAACAATTTTATAACCTGTTCCAACGAGATCGAGCTGTTTTGTATAACCTGTAGAAACACCAACAATCATGTTGTTTAATAGTGTTCTTGTCAATCCATGAAGAGCTCTCTCTTCTTTACTATCTGTTGCTCTCTCGACTTTTATAAAACCATTGTCAATAGATATTTTCATATCTGGATGGAAAGTCTTCGAAAGTTCACCTTTTGATCCTTTGACGCTTACTTGATTTCCGTCAGAAATTTTTACAGTTACACCGGACGGAATTGTAATTGCTGCTTTGCCTATTCTTGACATCTTACCAATTCCTCCTTACCAAACATAACCTAATACTTCGCCACCAACACCATTAAGTTTGGCGTTTTTACCTGTCATGACACCTTTAGATGTTGACATTATAACAACTCCAATACCACCTAAAATACGAGGGATCTCTGCTTTTGGTGCATAAATACGAAGTCCTGGTTTACTAACTCTTTTAATTCCAGTTATAACTCTTTCACGAGCTGGACCGTATTTCATTTTAATTCTTATAACTCCCTGAGCAGCGCCTTGAGGATTTATAAGTTGATAATCCGCAATAAAACCTTCTTCTTTCAAAATCATAGCAATATGCTCTTTGATTTTGGAAGCAGGAACGTCAACCTGTTCATGATATGCAACATTTGCATTTCTTACACGAGTGAACATATCGGCAATAGGATCTGTCATTCCCATAAAAATATTCCTCCACAAAGTGATTTGACTTGACATTTCCCTTAGAAAAGAGATTCTTGGTTTGCCGAAATTAGCAGTTTATAGTTTATTATATCTGCACAATCCCATAACCAAGCATGACTTTCCGTGTGTCTCACGGTAGTTTCGCTATTTAGGTCATATACTTTCGCATATTTCCATTTCTTGGCTTGTGTTTACACACAAAGGAAGAACCAACTTATAGCTGATTCAAAATTTTGTTAAAAAAACTTTTAAAATAAAACTTACCCTACCAACTGGATTTTGTTACTCCAGGGATCTCACCTTTATGAGCTAGAGTTCTGAAACAAATTCTGCACATGGAGAATTTTCTCAAATAGCCCTTAGGTCTTCCGCAAATCTGGCAGCGATTTACTTTTCTTACAGAAAATTTAGGCTGTCTGTTTGCTTTTACGATCATAGAAGTCTTAGCCATAATTCCTCCAAAATTTTCACTTCCATCAAATTAATTTTCCTTTAATGGACAACCGAGAAGTTTAATAAAATATCTTGCTTCTTCATCTGTTTTAGCGGTAGTAACAATATTTATGTCCATACCTCTAACTTTGTCAACTTTATCATATTCGATTTCTGGGAAAATTGTCTGCTCTTTGAGACCGAAAGCATAATTGCCTCTGCCATCAAAAGATTTAGATGATATTCCTCTGAAATCACGGATACGTGGAAGAACAACATTGAATAACTTGTCAAGGAAAGTGTACATTCTTGCCCCTCTAAGTGTTACTTTACATCCAATTTTGCTTCCTGCACGAAGTTTAAAAGCAGCGATTGATTTTTTCGCTTTTGTAACAACTGGTGCCTGACCGACGATCTGACTTAAATCTTTTACAGCTGATTCCAAAGCCTTTGGATTTTGGAGAGCTTCACCAAGTCCGATACTTACGACTACTTTCTCAAGTTTTGGCACCATATTGATATTTTTATATTGAAATTTTTCTTGCATACGAGAAATTATTTCCTTCTCGTACTTTTCTCTTAGTCTAATCATAATATTTCACCTTTGACAAGTTGGTTAATGTTTTTTTTACTTTTAAAAGAAGTATGGTAGCTTTTTACTTCTCACTTTTAAAATTTTACTCAATATGACCGCAACTCCATTATGAGAAATTGCGGTCTATTTATTTTGAATTACTATTTGTCAAGTTTTTTATCTAAAATATTTGTTATATCTTAGCTCCACATTTTCTGCAAACTCTAATATATTTTGGGTTGTATTTACCCTCTACTGGTTTCTCATCTGAGAGTTGTTTTTTAACTCTTACAGCTTTATCACACTTAGGGCATACAAGCATAACCTTACATGAATCAATGGGCATAGCTTTTTCAATAATTCCACCCTGTGGATATTTTGGAGGTCTTGCCTTCATATGACGCTTTACTGTATTGCAACCGTCAACTATTACCTTCTTTTCACAAGGCATGACCTTAGAAACTTTACCTTTTTGACCTGAATCTCTTCCAGAAATAATAACGACTGTGTCGCCTTTTCTGACATGAATTTTTGCTGGTCTTTTTACTGCATTTGCCATAATTTTACCACCTTTAAAAACGCCATTATCTAATTAGAGAACTTCAGGAGCGAGAGAACAAATTTTCATAAAATCTTTGTCTCTTAACTCTCTTGCTACTGGACCAAAAATACGAGTTCCCCTTGGTGCAAGATGGTCGTCAATAATAACGGCCGCATTGTCATCAAATCTGAGATAGGAACCATCTGGTCTTCTTATTTTCTTTTTGGTGCGAACTACAACAGCCTTCACCACATCACCTTTTTTAACACCTGCACCAGGGATAGCTTCTTTTACTGAAGCCATGATGATATCCCCAATGTGTGCAAATTTATGATGGAAGCCTCTTTTAACTCTGATACACATAATCTCTTTTGCACCTGAGTTATCGGCAACTCTTAATCTGCTTTGTTGCTGAATCATTGTATATTATCCTCCACAAGCACTTTACTCGCTTGAACAATTTTCTGTTTCCGCTACTTCTTTAAAACCGCTACTTCTTTAAAACAAGGAAGCAGCCTGCTCTATCTGAAATAATATGATAGCATATTATTTCAAATATTGCAAGCTGTTTCACAACATTTTTTTTATTTCTGGCGTTCGATTATTTCAACAACTCTCCAACAAACATCTTTGCTGATAGGTCTTGTTTCCATGATCTTTACTGTATCGCCTTCATGACACTCAAATTCATCATGAGCTTTAAATTTTGCTCTTCTTTTGATGATTTTTTTATAAACAGGATGTGCAAACTGACGCTCACACAAAACAACTACTGTTTTGGTCATTTTGTCGCTGACAACTTTGCCAATCCTGACTTTTCTTAAATTTCTTTCTTCAGCCATAGTTATAAAATACCCTTTCTCGGCATGTCAACTAATTTTTGACAGTTTGCTTTTCTGTTATTATTGTTTTTATACGAGCAATCATACGTTTGTTCTGTCTAATTTTTGAAAAATCTCCAGAATGAGATGTTGCAAGTTGGAATCTTATGTTAAAAATCTCTTCTTTAAGATCTGCAATCTTCTCATTAAGTTCCTTTTCGTCCATTGAACGGAATTTTTTCAGCTGTTCTCTAATTTTCATCTGATTCGCCTCCAAACTCTTCACGTTCTAATATTTTTGTCTTTACAGGTAATTTATGAGAAGCAAGTCTAAGAGCTTCTTTTGCAACTTCTCTATCAAGTCCTGCTAATTCAAATAGAATTCTTCCAGGTTTTACAACTGCAACCCAGTAATCAGGTGAACCTTTTCCTGAACCCATACGAGTTTCTGCAGGTTTCTTTGTGATTGATTTATCTGGGAAAATTCTTATCCAAAGTTTTCCGCCTCTTTTGATATATCTGTTGATAGCAATACGAGCGGCTTCAATCTGACGGTCTGTTATCCAACAAGGCTCTGTTGTCTGAAGTGCAACTTCTCCGTGAAGAAGATCACAACCTCTATAAGCTTTGCCTTTCATTCTTCCACGCTGTGTCTTACGATATTTAACTCTTTTTGGCATAAGCAACATGAACATAATAACTATACCTCCTTGGCGACAGCTTCGACATCTTCTACTGGTACAGCCATTTTAACAGGTTTACGAGTAGGAAGTACATCGCCGCGGTAAATCCAAACTTTTACGCCAATCTGACCATAAGTCGTAAAGGCTTCTTTTGTCGCATAGTCAATGTCAGCTCTGAGAGTGTGAAGAGGAACTTTGCCCTCAAAAACTCTTTCACTACGAGCAATTTCTGCTCCACCGAGACGACCACTACATTCGACCTTAATTCCAAGAGCTCCAGCTTTAATTGTTCTCTGAAGTGCCTGTTTCATTGCTCTTCTGAAAGCGACACGACGAATGAGCTGATCTACGATATTTTCTGCAACGAGTGCTGCATCGAGTTCTGCATTCTTGATTTCCATTACGGTAATCTTTATTGGTTTGTTTCCGATGAGTTTTGCAACAGATTTCTTCAAATCTTCAATTCCAGCACCTTTTTTGCCTATTACAAGACCTGGTTTTGCGGTTTTGATGATTATGTCTATTCTGTCTGCACGCTCAATCTCAACTTTAGAAACGGCTGCACCTTTTAGTTTGTTCATGACAAACTTACGAATCTTTATATCTTCGTGAAGCCATTCTGCATATTTTTTTCTATCATTAAACCAACGGCTATCCCAACCTCTGGTTATTTTAAGTCTTAGCCCTATAGGGTGTATCTTCTGACCCACTTAATTCACCCCCTCGCTTTCCTTTACAACGAATGTAATATGACTTGTTCTATTGTGAATACCGCTTGCTCTACCTTGTGCACGAGGGATCCAACGTTTTGCTGTAGGGCCTTGATCTACCCAAGCACCACAAATTACAAGACTTTCTCTGTCCATTTTAAAATTATTTTCAGCATTTGCTACAGCTGAATTCAAGACTTTTTCAAGAATACGTGCAGCACGCTTTGGTGTGAATTGGAGAATTGTTAAAGCCTCTCCAACTGCTTTTCCACGAACGGCGTCCATGACTAGTCTGAGCTTGCGTGGGGTACAATGGACGAACTTCGCTACAGCTCTGACTTCTCTGCCTTCAACAGCCGTATTATTTGATTTATTACTCATTTTTTATTTACTCCATCCAAACACTTTTAAGGCAACCAAAATCAATTACTTTACAGATGATGATTTTTCGTTAGCAGCCTTTGCTCCATGACCTCTGTAACGACGTGTCAAGGCAAATTCTCCAAGTTTATGACCAACCATTTGATCTGAAATGTAAACTGGGACATGTTTCTTTCCGTCATGAACAGCTATTGTATGACCGATCATTTCAGGAATTATTGTACATGAGCGAGCCCATGTTTTTACAACTTTCTTTTCCCCTTTTTCATTAAGGGCAGTTATTTTCTTTTCGAGGTTCTTATCAACATAAGGACCCTTTTTTACTGATCTGGACATTTACTTAACTATCCTCACTTCCGATTTCTTCTATTGACGATCATCCAATCCCAACTCTTAGACTTACGTGTCTTATGACCATAAGCTGGTTTGCCCCAAGGTGTACAACTTGGACGACCTGGTGTTGATCTTGCTTCACCACCACCATGTGGGTGATCACATGGGTTAGTTGCAAGTCCTCTGACATGTGGACGGATTCCAAGCCAACGTGAACGGCCTGCTTTACCTACTGAAATATTTTCATGTTCCAAATTTCCAACCTGTCCGATTGTTGCACGGCAAGCGATGTGGATAAGTCTTACTTCACTTGAAGGAAGTCTTAGACGAGCATAATTTCCTTCTTTTGCAAGTAACTGAGCTGCTGCACCAGCTGAACGAATAAGCTGAGCACCTGTTCCTGCACGAAGTTCTACATTGTGAACGAGAGTTCCTAATGGGATATCTCTAAGTGGCATACAATTGCCAACTTTTATGTCGATTTTTTCGCCAGAGAGAATTTTATCTCCAACTTTGATTCCAAGAGGAGCAATTATATATCTCTTTTCGCCATCTGCATAGCATACGAGAGCAATATTTGCACTTCTATTTGGATCATATTCTATAGATTGTACCTTTGCCGGTATATTGTCTTTATCTCTTTTCCAATCTATGATTCTATAGCGTCTCTTTACTCCGCCACCTCTATGGAAAGCAGTAACTCTTCCATCTCTGTTGCGTCCGCCAGTTTTTCTCAATCCAACGGTGAGACTCTTTTCCGATTCCGAACGTGTAATCTCGGAGAAATCAGATACCGACATAAACCTTCTTGATGCTGAAGTTGGTTTGAAATATTTTAATGGCATCTGTCCTCCTCCTTTCTTAAACAAAAAATTTTAAAATTTTATATAAAAACTTTTTCAAAAACTTTTTTAGCAGACTAACTATCTGCAATCATAAAGCTAACTTTCGAGAAGTGCAGAACCGTTGATTTCGATCTTGTCTTCCTGATGGACTTGTACAATAGCCTTTTTCCAATCAGATTTCTTTCCAACATATTTTCCTCTACGGACTGTTTTACCTTTTACAATCATTGTTGTAACACGAAGAACTCTTACTTTAAAAATCTCTTCGATAGCTTCTCTGATTTGAATCTTGTTAGCGTCTTTTGCTACTCTAAAAGTATATTTGTTATCTCTGTTGAAGAGTTGCATTGACTTTTCAGTAACTATAGGTCTTATAATAATATCTCTGGCTTCCATTATGAGAGAACCTCCTCAACATGTTCCAAAGCCGCTTTATCAAAAATTACATTGTCATAAGCGAGAAGGTCATAAACATTTATTCCCTCTGGTCTTACAACCCTGACACCCTCAATATTGCGTCCAGATTTGCAGACTTTATTGAAAGCATCAAGCGACTTATTATATTCTTCCATAGCTTTTTCATAAGCAGTTACATCTTCATTTTCTGCAAAAGCTATTGGTTCTTCTGGCTTGTCGGCTACTTTTATGACAAATAATGATTTGCCTGAAAGTTTTAAATTGTTAATTAAACCGACGAAATTTTTTGTATTTGGTGTTTCAAAATCAAATGCTTCTACTACCATCATTTGATTTTCTGCTAATTTTGCAGAAAGAGCTTCTCTCAAAACAAGAGAACGCATCTTCTTATTCATCTTCTTTGAATAATCTCTCGGCTTTGGACCGAATGTTATTCCGCCACCCTTCCAAATTGGTGAACGTCTGCTACCATGACGAGCACGACCTGTTCCTTTTTGCTTCCAAGGCTTTTTGCCTCCACCACGAACTTCGCCTCTTGTCTTTGTAGAAGCACATCCACAACGTTTATTGGCGAGCTGTTTTACAACAGCAAAATGAAGATGTGTTTCATCAGGTTCTACTTCGAATACATCAGCATTAAGCTCGATCTTACCTACAGCAGTTCCTTCTTCATTATAAATATCCAACTGTGCCACGAGACACCTCCGTAAACAACCGCTAATCTAAAATTACTTTTTATTTATTACTGATTCCTTGATCATGAGTAATCCCTTCTTTGCTCCAGGGACTGCTCCTTTGACTATAATAAGATTCTTTTCACCATCAACTCTTACAACTTTAAGACCCTGTGCAGTAACTCTTTCATTACCCATGTGTCCTGGTTTACGAGTTCCTTTAATTGTTCTTGCAGCATCTGTTGCACCGCCACTGCAAGGTTTACGATGGCTCATAGAACCGTGTGTTTTTGGTCCACCATTGAAATGATGGCGTTTAATACCACCAGCAAATCCTTTACCAATGGATGTACCGACTACATCTACATACTGACCTGCTTCAAAAATAGAAGCATTTATTTCCTGTCCTACTTCAAATCCCGTTGTATCTTTTGCACGGAATTCTCTTAGAACTCTCATTGGACTTACATTTATTTTCTTGTAAAATCCAGCTACTGGCTTTTTGACTTTGTTTTCTTTAACTTCGCCAAACCCCATTTGAACAGCTGTGTAACCGTCTTTTTCCTGTGTTCTGATCTCTGTTACTTTACATGGACCAGCAGAAATGACTGTTACTGGAATAGCCTTTCCAGTTTCGTCAAAAAGTTGCATCATACCAACTTTGCGACCAATAATCCCTTTCATAAATTCCTCCTGCTTCTGTTTCCTATGCGACTGACAGCACATTAACCTTTGATTTCTATATCTACACCAGCTGGAAGCTCCATTTTTTCAAGAGCTGCTACTGTCTTTTGTTCTGGATCGATATATATATCAAGAAGGCGTTTGTGTGTTCTTATCTCGAAATGCTCTCTTGATTTCTTATTAATATGAGGGGAACGCAATACACAATAAACATTCTTTTCTGTAGGTAGCGGAATAGGACCTGATACATTAGCTCCTGATTTCTTTGCTACTTCTACTATTCTTGCAGCCGATTCATCAAGAATACGACTCTCATAAGCTTTAAGTCTTATACGAATTTTCTGTTTAACCACTTTTAAACACTCCTCTGCGGAATATAACTTTATTTCAATTTATTATTCAAAATCCGAATTCAACGGAATTGAAAAATCTCATTAATCAAATGTCATTTTATTATATTGAATATGGATAAAAAAATCAAGTCTTTTTCAATTTTTTTTTAAAAATTTATTTTTGATATTTTTTACTGAACAAATTAACAAAAATTTTTAATATTAAATAAAATTTACACAGTATATCCTAAAACTCTGGTCATGATCTCTGACTGAATATTCGGTGGTACTTCTCCATACCTCAAAAACTCTGATGAAAAAACAGCTCTTCCCTGTGTTAAAGACCTCAATTCTGTAGCATATCCAAACATATTTGCAAGTGGAACTGAGGCTTCAACCTGCTGAATTCCGATTTGGGTGGATTCCATTTTTTCAACTCTTCCTCTTCTTGAATTCAAATCTGCAATGACTTCACCTAAATATTCTTCTGGTGTTTCAACATCTACCTTCATGATAGGTTCCATTAAAAATGTTTCATTCTTAGCCATGGCTTCTCTAACCGCCATAGATGACGCTACTTTAAATGCCAAATCCGTAGATTCCATTTCTCTAAATGTACCACCAATCAATTTAGCTTTTACACCGATTACAGGATAACCGATCATGACTCCAGTTTCAAGTGCATCCTTAACACCCTGCTCAACATAAGGAATAAATGTTTTTGGAATTTCTTCATTTTTAAGTTCATTCTCAAAAATAATCTTTGAAGGCTCGTCTGATGGTTCCAAAGTAATTTTTACATGACCAAATATTGTTTTTCCACTTATCTGTTTCTCAAATATACCTTCTCCCTCACTTATTTTTCTCATAGATTCTCTATAAGATACTTGAGGTTTTCCAACAGAAGCATCAACTTTGAATTCATTTATTATTCTGTCAATTATTATTTCAAGATGAAGTTCTCCCATTCCAGAAATCAAAATCTGACCTGTTTCTTCATCTGTTGAAACCTTGAATGTCGGATCTTCTTCTCCAAGTTTTGTAAGTGCATCTGATAACTTTTCCTGTTCAGCTCTTGTTGAAGCTTCAATAGAGACAGAAATAACAGGTTCTGGAAAAACTATTCTTTCCAAAATAATTGGATTTTTATCATCACAAAGTGAATCACCTGTTGAGACATTTTTAAGGCCCACAACAGCATAGAGATCACCTGCTGAAGCAGAATCGACATCTTCTCTGTGATCGGCATGAAGTCTTATGATTCTATTAAATCTTTCTCTCTTTTTAGTCCTGACATTATAAACTGTTGAACCAGCAGAAATAGTTCCTGAATAGACTCTTATATAAGTCAATTTACCAAAAGGATCAGACTGAATCTTATAGACTAAAGCTGAAAATGGTTCTTTAGAGGAGGCATGGCGTTCTATAACTTTATTTGTAACAGGATGAATACCACTTACAGGTGGAACATCAAGTGGAGAAGGTAGATAATAAACAACAGCATCGAGAAGTGGTTGAACTCCCTTATTTTTGAGGGAACTTCCACACAAAACAGGCACAAATGAAAGAGAAATAACACCTTTTCTAATGGCTTCTCTTATTTCATCTTCTGAAATTTCTTCACCTGAAAGATATTTTTCTGTAATTTCATCTGACTGTTCAGAAACAGTATCAATCAATGCCTCTCTATATTTTTCGGCTTCATCTCTCAAATCTTCAGGGATTTCTGTTTCTTTTATCTCCAATCCCAAATCATCATTATAAATAAGAGCTTTCATGGTGATCAAATCAACCATGCCTGAAAAAGATGATTCATTTCCTATAGGAATCTGCAAAAGAAGTGTCTTTAATCCAAGTCTCTCTTCTATTTTCTCTGCAGCTCCAAAAAATGAAGCTCCTGTTCTATCCATTTTATTAATATAGGCAATTCGAGGAACTGAATATTTATTAGCTTGTCTCCAAACTGTTTCTGACTGTGGCTGAACTCCACCAACTGCATCAAAAACAACAATAAGACCATCCAAAACTCTCATAGCTCTTTCTACTTCTGCAGTAAAATCGACATGCCCAGGAGTATCTATTATATTTATGCGACAATCTTTCCAATTACAATAAGTAACAGCAGAAACGATTGTTATTCCACGCTCTTTCTCCTGAACCATCCAATCAGTAGTAGTTGAGCCTTCATCAACTTCACCTATCTTGTGAACTCTTCCAGTGTAAAACAACATGTGTTCTGTTGTCGTAGTCTTTCCAGCATCTATGTGAGCAGCTAAACCTATATTTCTCAAAAATTTTAAATTGGAAGAATCAATACTTTCATCATCTTTCATTTTATTTAATCACCTTTACAAAAAAATAAGAACTGTCGGAAATATAACCAAAAACTTAAACGACAGTTCTAAACTTCTAATGAATCTCACAAAAATAAAGAAGCAGAAACAAATTTAATTATTATCTGCTTCTATAATATTACTACCATTTGTAGTGAGAGAATGCTTTATTAGCTTCAGCCATTTTGTGAGTATCTTCTCTCTTCTTTACTGATGCTCCCTTGCCTTCTGATGCATCAAGAAGTTCTGCAGCGAGCTTATCTGTCATTGTTTTTCCGCCTCTCTTGCGAGAATTTCCTACGATCCATCTCATGGCAAGAGCACGTTTGCGTTCTGGTCTAACTTCTGTTGGAACTTGATATGTAGCACCACCGACTCTTCTTGGTCTTACTTCTACCTGTGGAGATACTGTTTCCATAGCAAGTTTAAAAACTTTTACAGGATCTTTACCTGTTTTTGCAGCAATGATGTCAAGAGCACCATAGAAAATCTTTTCAGCTGTGCCTTTTTTGCCATCAAGCATGAGTTTATTCATGAAGCGAGCGATTGTTTCATCTCCATATACTGGATCAACAATTATTTTTCTTTTTTCAACTTGACCTTTTCTTGGCATTTATAATTCCTCCGCTGATTACCTTACTTTGCGTCTTTAGGTCTCTTTGAACCATATTTAGATCTTGACTGACGACGATTGTTTACTCCAGCTGTATCCATAGTACCTCTAATGATATGATATCTGATACCTGGAAGGTCTCTTACTCTTCCACCTCTGATCAATACAACAGAGTGCTCTTGAAGGTTATGACCGATACCTGGAATATAAGCAGTTACTTCAATACCGTTTGTAAGTCTAACTCTTGCAACTTTTCTAAGAGCTGAGTTTGGTTTCTTTGGGGTTATTGTCTTAACCTGTGTACAAACTCCTCTTTTTTGTGGGGCTCCACCTAAATTGAATGTTTTCATTTTTAGAGAATTATAGCAAAATCCCAATGCTGGGCATTTGCTTTTCTTCTTTGGCGTTGTTCTGCCTTTTCTTACGAGTTGATTAATTGTAGGCATGTTACTACTCCATATTAGTATTTATTTTTTTATTTACATACCTTTTTTACACTAATTGTAAAAAGGATAGTTTTTTATTTTATATCATTGAAATCGAAAAAGTCTTCAATGCGTTTTTATATTTTATCATTCTAAAAATATAATGTCAAGTAGAAAAATAACTAACTGGCAAAAATTATCAAAAAATACAAAAAAAATATTATGATAAAATCAAGAGATAAAAATTTCAAAGGAAAAATTCAAAGGACAAAAGCAAAAAGATATATAATTATTAAAGATATATCTTAAAATTAATCATGACGGAAATTGGAGTATTTTAACATGGACATAGAAAATAACGATGCCGTAATGAAAATTGAAGCAGAAGCTGAATTAAAATTACTCAGAGCAGTAATTGGAAACAGCCCTAAAAGAGACGAAATAATAGACACTTTTTCAAAAGGCAATTTAACAGAAGGACTAAATGGCATATATGTCGCTGTTTTTCAATGTCTAAATGACAGCGAAAAAATAACAACTAAAAAATTGTCCCAGATGATTGATCCAGAAATGGCAGAATATCTATGTTCGGGTAGCCCAAGCATTGAAGAGACGGAAACAGCTTTAAAAGTATTAAGAAGCAGGCAAATTAATAAAAATAACATCAATCAAAGAATAAATGACCAAAAAGACAAAATAAGAGTAATTTCCGACAAATTAGACCAAGGTGAAATAACTGCAGAAATTTGGAGTAAAGCTGTAAGTGAAATAATGCAGTTACAATATGGCGAAGAAAAAAACAGCAAAAATTCAGAAACGGTGATGTTACTTGAAGAAATATCACGACTTGCTGAAGAAAATAAATCCCATTTACAAGAGATTGAAACATTTGAAGAAAAAGAAAAAAAATTTAAAACAGAAATAAAGAACAAAAACCTTGAACTCTCTGATTTAAAGAGGGAAATAAGAATAAAAGATTCTGCTATAAATGTACAAAATAGCAAAATAGATGAATTAAACAAAATATTAAAAGAAGAAAGAAAAAAACTAAAAGAAGAAAAGAAAAAAAATACAGATAATCAAGAAAAACTTTCAGAAATTGACAATTTAACAGAAGAATTAGAAACAACAATAAAGAAAGTTGACGAATTGACAGCTTCTTTAAAATTGAGCGATAATGCTGTTCACGAACAGAGTGAAAAAATAAAAAAACTAAATGAAGAATTAAAGAAAAAAAATGAAGAAGAAACGATAAAAATACAACAAAGTAAGAAAACTTTTGAACAACAAATAAACAATTTAAATGAAATAATAAAAAATTTAAAAGATGAAATAAAAGATAAGACAGAAAAAGATGAAAATAAAAATACAGCCATAGAAGAACTGATAAAAGACAACACAAATCTAAAAGAAAAAGTGCAAAAATTAGAAGATGAATTAAAAAATAAAGATACAGATAATAGAACAAAAGATAATGATAACAACTCCGAAAAAATAGACGAACTAAAAGAGAGAATAAAAGAACTCGAACAAGAAATAAAAACTAAAGATGAAGATAAGAAAACAAAAGATGATGAAAGCTCACAAAATGAAACAAATGAAACAGATGAATTAAAAGAGAGAATAAAAGAACTTGAACAAGAAATAAAAATTAAAGATGAAGAAGCAAAGACAATAAAAGAAGATGAAACATCTGAGCAAGAGGCATTTGAACAAGAGCTGAACAATCTAAATGAAATAATACAACATCTTGAAACTGAATTAAAAACAAGAGATGAAGAAGATAAAATAAAAAGTAATGAAAATAATCTCATAAAAAAACAATATGAGCAAGATATTAAGGCATTAAATATAAAAATACAAAAACTTGAATCAGAATTAGATACAATAAATGAACTAAATGACATAAGCATAACTGCAAATAATGATTCCAAAATAGAAAAACTTGAAGATAAAATAAAAACTCTTGAAGAAGAATTGAAAAAAAGAGATGAACTTGAAGCTGAATTTGATGAAAGAGAAATTGAATTTGCAGAAAATATTAGAAATCTAATAAAAGAAAATCAAGAATTACAAGAAAAAGCCAAAATTCTTGAATCAAAAGACGAGGAAATAAAAAAATTACATGAAGATTTGAAAAAAGCAGAAAAGAAAAACACCCATGTAATTCATGAAGTTGTACACAAACAAGAATTAAGTCAAGAAAGCACATTCAATTTTGAAGATGACGAACTTTTAGATATAGTATTGCAAAATATAAGAGAGGGATATCCTTCCTTAAATAATCCTATAAAAATAGGTGTTGATCAGATACAGATAAATAAAAAACTTGGCGGATTACAGGGAATAACAGCAATATGTGGCAATTCACAATGCGGAAAAACATCCCTTGCTCTTCAATTTTCTCTTGAATCTTTAATGAACAATGAAAGTGGATTTGTTCTTTTCTATACATCAGATCATCTGCCAGAAGAGATGTATTGCAGAATGACCTCTCAACTTTCTGGAATAAACTTACAAGAAATCCAATATGGCTCTATAAATTTTGAAGATGAACAAATAATTGATATTATAAACCAAGCATGTACATTGATATCATCATTCAAAAATAGACTAAAAATAATAAGTGCAGAACATTTTCCAAAATCTGTTGAAGAACTAAAAAGCCAAATAGAAGCAATGGTAAAATTTACAAACGGCGGAAGAGGCTTAGTTGTAATAGATTCTATGAGAGGAATGGTTGCCGAATTAAAAGATGACGAGCAACATATTATAAATGCACTTAGAAAAATGATAAATACATATTCTCTCGCTACAATAATTACGAAATATGGCAAAAAAACAGATAAAGATGAAGCAATAAATTCTGCAGATACAGTGTTGGAATTCCAACCAGATAGAGTTGTAAAAAATAAAGAAACAGGAGAAAATGATCTTATCATACATACAATGTCAAGATATACAGAACCATTCCAGATACAGATGACCTTCTCTCCAAAGACCTGTTTCTTCAATGCAAGAAATAAAAAATTCAAAGCAAGACTAGTAATGAGTGATGAGGTAACAAATATTGGAAATAAAATTGTAAAAAAAATGCCACTTCCTCAAAATCAATATACCCCAAAGCCACTGATGACAGAAGAGGTAAAACCTCAACAAAATTTATACGAGATATTGTAAAAAAAAATAGAGCTGTGAAAAAAGTAAATATTTTTTCACAGCTTCTTTGTTTTAAAACAATTTAAGATAACTTTTCAACTTCTGAAAGTGCCTTAAGTACTCCGAATTGAATATGAGAGAATGAAAGACCACCCTGTAAATATGCACTATATGGTGGTCTCAATGGTCCATCACAAGACAATTCAATAGAAGAGCCTTGTACAAATGTTCCACCTGCCATAATTATTGGATCTCTATAACCAGGCATGTCAACAGCTTCTGGAACAGCAAAACCATCTACCGGAGAAGCAGACTGTATCCCTTTACAAAATGCTGTCATTATTTTAGGATCACCAAATTTTATTCCCTGTATTATATCTGTTCTCTTATCTGTTGGCTTCGGCAATACTTCAAAACCGAGAGAATTCAACATTTCAGATGCCCAAACAGCTCCTTCTATTGCTCCACTTACTATTGTAGGAGCTTCAAAAAATCCTTGATACATCAATCTTCCAATACCAAGTGCAGACCCTTCATCTGTTCCAATACCTGGTGATGTCAAATAAGAAGCGGCTCTCTCTATTAACTCTGACTTACCTGCTACATATCCACCTGCAGGAGATATTCCACCACCTGCATTTTTAATCAGTGATCCACCTGTAATATCAGCACCAATAGCAGTTGGCTCGCATTTTTCACCAAATTCCCCATAGCAATTATCAACCATTACAATTATATTTGGGTCTATATTCTTTACAAAATCAATAGCAACTTTCATTTTTTCAAGATTCATGCTTGGTCTCCAAGTATAGCCCAAAGACCGCTGAATATATACCATTTTTGTCTTTTTAGTTTTTAATGCCTTTTCTATCTCTTCAAAATCAAAAGAAGCATCTTCTTTGAGTGAAATTTCGTCATATTCTATTCCCCACTCTTTTAATGAACCATACCAACCTTCTCCACCTTTTATTACAGGAATCATTGTATCATAAGGAGTACCAACTATTGAAATCCATCTGTCATTTGGTCTCAATATTCCAAAAAGAGCAGAAGAAAGAGCATGTGTTCCTGAAACAAATTGAGCTCTTACCAATGCCTTTTCTGTTCCAAAAACTTCTGCATAAATCTTGTCAAGTGTTTCTCTTCCTTCATCTCCAAAAGCATAACCAGTAGAATTTTTTAAATGATAATCGGATACATTGTTGTGTTTAAAAGCATTTAAAACTCTGAGCTGATTATATGCTCCAATTTCTCTAACTTCTTTTCTCCTTTTTTCTGTTGCAATCTCTGCTTTTTCTGCTAAATCAAGTAACTTTTGACTTATATTCCATTCTGATACCAAAAGATTTTTAGTTTCTGTCAACATAAAACAAAACCCCATATTTTCTACATAATCGCCTAATTTTATAATATAAAACAGTTATTGTCAACTCCAATCTATCGTGAATATTTAGAGTTGCTCTACTTCCCATAAATATATAGTATCTATCGAAATTATCTAAAATATCTTAATAAAAAATTTACAAAAATTGATTTTTTAAAATAATATTTAGGCATAACTTGTAATATTTGGCAAATACAATAAAATTATAAAAAGCATAAAAATTATTGTTTACTTAAAAATTAAGTCGATCGCTTCCATTTATCCAATTTCTGCCTGATCTGCTGAATAAACTACTAAATTTAAATTAAGCCGTAAATTATTATTTAATTTGTAGGCTCATCTTTTGTCTTATATTGTTTTATTAGTGAGGGGCTGAAACTTATTCAGCAATATTCCTGTATATATCTATAGGTTGCCCTATTTCATTTTTCCAGTCAGTCCATCCATCGTTTGATTGATTCAGAACAACTGCTCCAACAAATGAAGGTGAACATTCACCGAGTTCAACATCTTCGAGTAATTTTCCATTGTTATCTAATGGTAATGTTTCCCTAATGCTCTTTGATTTTTGAGAAACACCAGCATCTTCAGAAATTCCAAGTACACTGCCTTTTAATAGTTTCCAATTTCCATTTTTTACTTCTGCAGTTGCTTTAACAATCTTATTATTATCTGATTTTTTCTTTTTCTCAAATTTGTATCTTCCATTTGGAATCAATTTACTTTTTCTATTTTCGGTAGCAGTATCAAAAATTTCTTCTCTTGTCTCTGTCCTAGGAAAAATAATTTTTCCTGCAAATGAAGAGAGAAGTTCTGTAACTAAATTCACATCAAGGGCAAATAATTCAGTATCTGCAACACGACTTTTTTCAAAAATATTGTGAAGCATTTTTTCTTTTTCATCATAATTATCAACTTCAATAGCAAAAACTCTTTTAAATCCTGTTACATTGCTGTATCCATTATGTTCTAAATTATACATGCGTTGTTCAAAATTATTAGAGTTTGTTTTTCCTATTTTAATCAATCCAGGTACTATAGATGTCATAATGTAGATAATGCCTTTTCCCATTCCATATTTTCCTTAATGTTTTTTGAATCTCGAATTTCTGTCTTGTCCTTGCTTTGAATTTGCACTAAATCTCGAGTTTCTTCCTTGATTTGGCTTTGAATTTGCACTAAATCTCGAATTTAGACCTTGATCTGGCTTTGATTTTGCACTAAATTTTGAATTTCGCCTCTGTTCTTGTCTTGAGTTATGGAAACCGCCTTTTTTAGAATGTTTTTCAAATTTTGTGTCTTTTTCAAATCTGTTATCTGGCTTTCCAAATCTTCTGTTTTTCTCCACTTTTACAGGACGACCACTCGTTTTTCTTCTCTCTTCTTTAATTTCCTCGACAGCATTTACCAATAGTTCTTTTGATTCAGCCCTCAACTTTTTACTTTTGATTACATGCATACTTTTTTCTGTATTGTAATCTATATTGCTGTAATACATTGCAGCCGCTGCTGTCATTGGCAGAGGAATAAAACTTTGGACTTGTTGTAAATTCCATCTTCTTTTTGAAAGAAAATTGCTTACAACCTGCATTTCATTTTCTGTACAACCAGGGAATCCTGACATAAAATAAGGAACGATATATTGTTCTTTATTAGTTTCTTTACATGCATCTTCAAATATCTGCATAAATTTATAGAAAGTTTCAGGATCAGGTTTTCTCATTCTGTTTAGAACATTTCTGTGAAGATGTTCTGGAGCTACTTTTAAATGACCTGAGACATGATATTTTACAAGCTCTTTTATATAATTTGGAAATTTTATAGCAACATCCATTCTTATTCCAGAATTTATAAAGACATGTTTTACACCTTCTGTCTTTCTGACTGCCTTGTAAAGATCTATTGCTTCTGAGGCACTGAGTTTGAAATTTTTACATGGTTCAGGATATAGACAGCTTGGTCTTCTGCAACCTTTACAATGTTTAGTTATTCCATTTTTACAGCCATATAAATTTGCTGTTGGTCCACCTAAATCTGTTATTGTTCCACTGTGTTTTTTGCAGTTTGCAAGCATTTCTTTTACTTCTTTTAAAATAGATTCTTTGCTTCTTGAAGTTATAAATTTTCCTTGGTGGAAAGATAAACTGCAGAAAGAACAACCACCAGCACAACCTCTTAAAATAGTTATTGAATCTTTAACCATATTCCAAGCAGGAATTTCTTCTTTATAAGAAGGGTGAGGAAGGCGTGTAAATGGCAAATTATATACTTTGTCCATTTCTTCTGTTGTGAGTGGAAATTGTGGTGGATTTACGACCAATGCTCTATCTCCATGCATTTGCAAAAGAGGTTTTCCACAATATGGATTCATCTCTTTTTCGATCATTTTGGTCATGTCAAATAATGCACTTCTAACTTTTTGGCATGATTCAAAAGAAGGCAATTTTACATATTCGTCTTGTTTTAATAATTCTGTCTCGTTTTTACCTAAAAGCCTTGCAGTTCCTCTTATGTTTGAAAAATCGTAACTTCCATTTGCACATGCTTCTGCTATTTCGAGAATTGATTTTTCACCCATTCCAAACATCAAAACATCTGCTTTTGAAGGCAATAAAATTGTTGGTTTTATTTTATCTTCCCAAAAATCATAGTGTACACATCTTCTTAAAGAAGCCTCTATTCCACCGAGTGCAACTGTTATACCTGGGAAAACTCTTTTTAACATTTGGGTATATACTACTGTTGGAAAATTTGGTCTCATTCCAGCTCTTCCACCTGGTGTATAAGCATCGTCATGACGAATTTTTTTTGCTGCTGTGTAATGTGCCAATATTGAATCGAGATTTCCTGCTGTAACGCCACAGAAAAAGCGAGGTCTGCCCATTACTTCAAATGCTTTTGGATCGTTCCAATCTGGTTGGGCTATTATTCCTACTTTGTAGCCGTGACTTAAAAGAACTCGCCCTATTATTGCAACTCCAAAACTGTGATGGTCTATATAGGCATCTCCTGTTACTAAAAGGACATCGAGCTGTGGCCAACCCAATTTGTCCATTTCTTCTCTTGTCATTGGTAAAAATTTTTCTGTTTCCATTTTATTTCCTCAATTTCTTTTGTCTAATGTGCTTTTATAATATCTATTTTTGATGTTTTTCGTTGTAGTTATTGGAAATTCCGTAGCAGTTCCAGTCATTCATGCAATAGCTGAAGAAATTATAAAAGTTCTATAACATTCGGCAGAAAACTAAAAATTAATTTCCGCCTGCCTCTTAATTTACTTCCATTATAATTACAGCTCTGTCGTCTGCCTCATTATTGCCTTTAGTGAAATTTGAAATATCAGCAAGTAAAGCCTTGTTTAATTCTTCGCCTGAAGAATTATTATATTTCTTTGCTATTTTTATAACATTATCTATCGTATAATAATCACCATTTTTATTTTGTGCTTCGGTTATTCCATCGGTGAAAAGCAATATTTTACTTCCTGATTCGATTTTTATCTTTTTGTCTGTCCAAGTTGAATTTGGATACATACCAACAGGAAAACCAGATGATTCCAGTATTTCACAAGTACCGTCTTTTTTAGTTATAACTCCATTGTGTCCTGCACTTGCATAATTAAATTCAGATGTCTCTTCATTATATACACCATAGAGAATTGTAGAAAAAAATCTACATTCATTAAAAAGCGATATTACACGTTTGTTTATTTTTGTAAACATTTCAGAAGGGGAGAGTGTCTTTTTTCCCCATTCATAAAAAACACTCATTATAATTGACATGATTAGAGAGGCTGTTATTCCTTTTCCCATAACATCGCCTATTGTGATGAGTATATATTTTTTTTGGAATGGACGGAAATAATAAAAATCTCCTCCTACTTCCATTGATTGATGTATATATCCAGTTATTTTTGTTTTTCCTATAGAAAAAGGCTTTGAAAGAAGTGTTCTTTGAACAATTCTTGCCATTTCAATGTCATGTCTAAATCTCTGCTCATATAATACAGATTTTCGGTAATTTGTGTTTAGAATTATGACTATATATGTTACCAAGAATCCTTCAAGTAAATATATTATGTCATCTCCTAAAGTCAATAGATTTAAATTAAATCTATGTATTATTAAATGTCTTATTATTGTTAAGATAGGAACAAAAAAATAAGTTTTTTTCTCAAATAAAATTCCTGCAATGAATGCAACAGACAATGTCAAATCAAGTGGCATTGGCAGATGTTCTTTTGTATTTAAACATAAAAAAGAAAACAAAACAGCCAATATGACAATTATTAACCATATTTGTATTGAATATTTTAAATATGTTTTTTCAAGGATTATTTCTTCAAAATTTTTTCTAAATTTTCCCCAAAAAATTTTTCTCTGTCTTTTGGCATTATTTATTTGTTTTCTTTTTTGTTCCATTAGCCGTCTCTTTTTTAGTTTTTGTTGGTAAACTTACAAAAATTCACTTTACCAACCAACGCTCTAATTTTCACCTTTATAAGTTTTCTTTAATTCTTTATAATATTTTTTTGTAATACCTGCATATTTTAAAGAAAAATCATAAAGATTATCAACAATTTTTGTTTCTTTGTTTAGCCAATTTGTTATTTCTAATCCCTTTGCTTTTGATCTGCAATGAGTTCTTGCCAAAGCTATACCTGCTGAATAGGCAAAATTTTTTAAATCGTCAGATGTTTTGAAATCATCTGTATCATCAGCTTCAAGCATATATCTTTCTCTTATCATAAAACTTATGCCATCCAGCATACAGCTTTCAGAAAATCTATCGTATGGAGTTCCATCGACCTCTTTTATTGATTTTACAATATTTTTAGCATTTGCAAGTTTTAAATTTCCTGCTTTTTTAATCGAGTTTTTATCGAGAACTGAAGGTAATATCTGTTTTATCTCTATTTCAACATGTTTTTTCTCTTTTGGAATATAAGATAAAACTCTATAGCGTTTTAGTCCATAAGTGCTTCCACCACTTCCAAGTTTTTCACAAAAAGCAACAGGTTCTAATTCAATATTTTTCTTTTTGCCAAGGTCAAGCATTATTTTTTTGATTTTGCTTTCTTGTTTTGGATTTAGTTTTAATGTCTTTTTATTGAATTTATATGAAATTTTGCCATTTTGTTTTTCAAATTTATCCTTTATTAATTCTTCTTCAGTTATTACTTCAGAATTATCCATATCTTTTTTAATAAAATTTGTAACTTCTCTTATTGTCAAAGTACAAGAACGATTATTTCCATTTTTTGAAATTCGTTCAGCTTCTGTTGTATATCCCCTTATTAAAGCACTAATTGCAGGTTTTACTGCATCTTGGTCTATATCATCTCTTTCAGAAGCCAATTTTATTGATGCCCCTAATCTCATTAAATCCCACTCTACTTTTCCTTTTCCCGAGAGGTCAAAGTCATTAGGACCCCAAACTACATTTCCATTTTCATCTGGCATTATTCCAAAATTTCCTGTGTGAGGGTCTGTACATATTATAGCATAAGGGGAATCTTTTGAAATTGAATAGTTATTATCAAAAATATCTTCGTAAAATAAAACAGGAGAGGCTTGATAAAATCTTGCAGGTGATTTTAATATCTTTTTAAATTTCTTTTTTGTTTCTTTTGAATCAAGCCCTATTTGCTTATGATATGAAGAAATACGATTAACGATATCATTTGTTTTTATTTGTTTTGTTTTATCTGTAACTTTTGCAATATATACACAAGGTTTAACTGTTGTTATATCTGTATTTGTTGCAAAAGATTGATCACAAAAAGCAATAACAGAAATAGCCATTATTGAAAATATTTTACTTATTTTCATCTTTTTTTTCCTTTTCTTCTTCTAGTGAGTTTTCATTAGATTCTATTGTTAGTGGAGAGCCACACATCTCGCAATATTTAGCTTTTGCCGATGCTTTGTGATTACATTCTGGGCATGTCTGTAAATTCTCAAATATAAATTTAGAATTTTTTTTGTCAGCCCATTTTTTTGCCATTATAAGTCCAAATATCAAAATTCCAATAATAAATACAAAGAGTATAAACAATATTATAAAAAATGGAAATAAATCATTTTTTGGAACATTTACCTGCTTTTTTTCAGGTTCTTCAGATAACCAGTCTATTTCTTTATTTTGGTCTTCTTCAGATACTATTTGTATATTAGTAATTGGTTGTTCTAAGAATGTTATATTTTGAAATCCAAATAAATTTAGAATGTTTAAAATTATAAAAATGACAAAAGTTGATATTGCACTCATATTTTAAAATCCTCAAAAAAAAACCGATGTGAAATAAATCACACCGGCATGTAATTCAAAAATTAATGAAAGAGTGATCCAATAGCCTCACCTATTGCTGCACCAACACCAACACCTATTGCTGCACCGAGATGAGCACCTGGGGAACCAAATGGATGTGGACCAGGACCATGATGATGGTGATGTGGACCATGTGGACCAAATGGGCCTGGAGGTGGTGGAGGTGGAAAACCTATTGGACCAGGACCATGATGATGGTGATGTGGACCATGTGGACCAAATGGACCTGGAGGTGGTGGAGGTGGAGGTGGAAAACCTATTGGACCATGATGTGGAGGTGGAAAACCGAAAATAGGCATAATAAATATCTCCTTTTTATATTAGTTAATTTCAAATTTTTATGTATTTATAATATAACATCAAATGTATCAAAAATCAATGAAATTAATGTTAACTTTTTTATAATATTATTTCAAATTTCCAAAAGTCAATTTTTTGACTTGTGGATTTTACAAATTAATTTTCACCGAATTTCACACTTTATGACTTCTGCAAGTGATTTTATACCTTTTTCAATTTGTTCAAGTGTAGGATACGAGAAGTTAACTCTCAAACAATTTCTCATCTCTGAATTGTGATGGAAAGCATAACCTGGAACAAAAGTTACTTTATGTTCTATTGCTTTTTTGAGCATTGATTCCGAATCTATATATTCTGGCAATGTAACCCAAAGGAATAATCCTCCACTCGGTTTTGTCCAAGTTACACCTTCTGGCATGTTTTCAGATAACATTTTTAACATTAAGTCTTTTTTGACTTTGTATTCTTTTACTACATCACCAATATGCGATTCAAGTAGGTTCATTTTCATATATTCTGCAACTAATCCCTGAATCAATGTTGAACAACATACATCTACAGATTGCTTCAATATTTCAAGTTTTCTGATTATATCTTTATGACCACATATCCATCCCAATCTCAATCCAGGAGATAAAATTTTTGAGAATGAATAAAGACCAAGTACATTTTCACTATTTGACAATTTGAAAAGTGATGGTTTTTCTTCC
This sequence comes from Candidatus Xenobia bacterium, assembly GCA_045114665.1. Lineage (GTDB taxonomy): Bacteria > Vulcanimicrobiota > CADAWZ01 > CADAWZ01 > CADAWZ01 > CADAWZ01. The sequence goes on from JBGUKW010000093.1 coordinate 27,817, forward strand.
CCATCATATCTTAAATAAGTATATGGACAATCCTCTAAAATAATAAAATTATACTTTTCTGCAAGTTCAACAAGTTTTTTTCTTCTTTCCAAAGATATAGAAACACCTGATGGATTTTGATAATCTGGAACGGTGTATAATAATTTGTAATGTTCACCAATGGAAACAAGCCTCTTTATTTCTTCTTCCAATTTATCCGTAATTATTCCATTTTCGTCCATGGGAATCCCAACAAATTTTGCACCCGTTGAAGCCAATGAATTTAATGCTCCAACATAACTTGGAATTTCAACAAAAACAGGATCATTTATATCGACAAAAATTTTTATTGGAAGGTCTATTCCCTGTTGACCACCTGTTGTTATGAGGATATTTTCAGGTTCTAAATTTGAGCCATGACGAGCCATGAATTTTATAATTTCTTCCTTCAATGGCATATAACCGCCTGTTCCTGCATATTGTAACATTACTTCAGGCATTTCGGTCATAATTTTTATGCCTATTTCTTTTAATTGTTCTGAAGGAAATAAATCAGAAGAAGGGAAACCACCAGCAAATGATATAAGACCAGGTATATCTTTATACTTTAGTAACTCCCTTATTGCACTTACTTTTGTTCGCCTTACCATAGACGAGTAGTTCTTTACTAAATCAATCAATGTCACAGTCTCCTTTGTCATTTTTGCCAAACCAATTTTTTATAGAATTTGCAATTATTTCAAAATCTTCTTCTTCTGTTGTTCTCATATCAAAATATGCTGTATTATCTTTGATTCTTAGAAATATCGGAATTTTTTCTTTACGCATAAAATTTGCAAATTCTGTGGATTTTTTCCCTGTTTTAATTGTTACTGCTATAGAATCTATTTTTTCGTTTGGCATGCTTCCACAGCCAGCATAGGCATAGGAATTTAATATATTTATTTTATCTTCTAATTTTTTTGAGTTGATTAAGCTATAAAATTTATTTGCTTTTTTTTGCAAATCCTCAATATTATAACATATCATTTTAATAAAAGGAATTTCTTTAAGTCTTTTTTCATCAAAATAAGTAAGAATCGTTTCACTTAAAGCAGATAGTGTTATTTTATCTAATCTTACGGCTCTAAACAATGGATTTTGTTTTATCTGTTTTATATATTTATCTTTACCAAGTATGATTCCAGCTTGTGGACCACCCAAAATTTTATCAGCACTGAAAAGAATAATATCTGCCCCATTTTTTAATTCTTTTACAGGATCTTTATAATTTGAAAATCCAAATTTACTCATGTTTGCAAATGAAGCTGAACCTAAATCATGGACAAACATGAGATTTTTTTCTTTTGCCAATTTTGAAAGTTCTTCTGTTGTTACTTCTTCATGAAATCCTTCTATCGTAAAATTCGAAGTTGAAACTTTTAAATATAATGCAGTATTTTCATCTGTAGCTTTTTCATAATCTCTTATATTTGTTTTATTAGTGCAACCTATTTCCTTTA
>JBGUKW010000094.1:0-5544 GCA_045114665.1 Candidatus Xenobia bacterium
CTTCCTTCTTCTTTTGCTTCTTTTCTTTCATCTCGTATTTTTAATCCATATTGCATATATGTTTTCTCCTTCGTAGAAGGAGCTTCATTGCTCCTCTCTTTATACATTGTTCTCTCCTCCTCTTGATTTTTTATAAATTTTACTCGTTCATCAATCATATTAACCAAGGGATTATCAACTTTATCTCCGTTAATATAAGCAAATAGTGCTTCTAAATCAGCATTTACATTTTTATCTTTTTTGCCTTTTGTGGATACACATTACCCTTTTAAATAAATAATCATCTTGAAGTCAATTCTTCCCAAGTTTTTCTTTTTCGCTCTTTAATTTCTGTAGATGTTTCTTTATTTTCAATGTTTATATTCTTTCTATCCATAGCTATAAGACCTTATTTTTTATAATTATACAATATCAAAAATAAAAAAGCAACATATTTCACGCCTCTACCTCTTCCAATCTCTTTAAATCATTTACAATACTTTGAATCAAATCAATAGCTTCAGAAAGATTTGCAATAGCTTCTTCTGCAGTTTCAATAGGATCGCCCAATTCAACAAAATCTACAGCTTTTTCTTCATGAATCAATCCAAGATCAAGGCTATTTCCTCTTTCTCTAATTTCATCTATTGTGAATACACTCAAACGCTCATCTTTCACAGAATGCCTATCTTCTGCCGTATATGCTTTTTCAAAATCTGCAAAATGCTCTCTTAATAAAGGTGTTGTCTTACCCAATGAAGGCATATTTGATCTCAAATCATAGAACCAAACTTCTTTCGTATTTCCCTTATCTTCTTTTCCACGAGTGAAAAATAAAACATTTGTCTTTACACCTTGTGCATAAAAGATACCAGTTGGCAGACGAAGAATCATATTTAAATTGCACTTATCAAGTAAATCAGCACGAATTTTTTCTCCATCACCATCTCCAAAAAGGACATTATCAGGGAGTACAACACCTGCTCTTGCTTTTCCGTTTGCTTTTAAACTGCGGTAAATATGTTGCAAAAAATTTAACTGTTTGTTTGTTGTTGGATAGGTGAAATCATCACGAGTTGTTCTTTCACCGCCTTTTTTAGTGCCAAATGGTGGATTTGTCAACACGAGATCATAATCTTTTAAGTCTTTGCCAACACTTGAAAGAGTATCTCCAAAAATTATTTTTCCTTCTATGCCATGAAGCATTGCATTCATAAGGGCCAAACGATGTGTATCGTGAACGAGTTCACAGCCTGTAAATGCTTCTTGTTTTTCAAATTTTGCCATATCTGCATCTAAATCGAAAAATTGATCTGTACGGTCTTTTATGTATTGGCAAGCAGAAATCATAAATCCAAATGTTCCACAAGCTGGATCATTACAGCGTTCCCCAACTTGTGGCTTTAACAAATCTGTCATCACATCAATTAAAACACGAGGTGTAAAATATTGACCAGCACCAGATTTTTTCTCATTTGCATTTTTTTCAAGAAGACCCTCATATAAATCACCAAGTCCTTCTTCACGAGCTGAGAACCAATCCAAATCATTTATGGTTCTAATTATTTTTTCAAGATTTTTAGGCTCATCTATATTTGTAGCAGAACCTTGATATATTTCACGGACACGACCTTTAGAATCTTCTCCTAATTTAGTCAAAAGTTCTTTATAAAACTTTTTCAATTCAATGCCACTTTTTACAAGCAAATCATCCCAACGATAGCCTTCTGGAATATCATTTTCTGTTCCTGTCTCTTTTGCCATTTTTAAAAACAAAATATATGTTAGCTCTGTTACATATTGATGATAAGTTATTCCATCATCTCTCAAAACATTACAAAGATTCCAAAGTTTGTTTACAATATCTGTTGTTATCATGCAATTTGTCCTCCAAAATCATCATAAAGATATACATTTAGTTCATCTATTATAGATTTTAATCTATCTCCAAAAAGTTTGTTTATTTCTGAACCTTTGAAAGGTTCTTCTTCCAAACTGAAAAGATTAAAAACAGTATCTTTTTTCAATCTTTTTTCTATTCTCTCTATCCAACTCAATTCTTTTTTTGAGAAATTATGTGATTTTCTCAATTTTTCAATAGCATTAGAAATTCTCTCTTCTTTGTTCATAAGTAAAGATTTATTTGCATAATGCCTTATTATATTTATTATATCTGATGTTATTTTTTTGCTTGTTGAATCTGAAATTGCATTATTTAATTTATCAGCAGTAAATCCTATTAAATCTAATTTAGATTCAAGAAATTTTAATTCTTGCCTTGTAAGATCTCGAGGTCTTGTACATACAATATTTAATGCCATTTCTTCATCTTTATTTTCATTTAGATACTTTATAAATGATTCAAGATAATCTTCAGGTTTGACACTATCACGATCAACAGAAACAATTTCATCTTTTTTATCAGATATTATGATATTGCTATTTTGTCTATTTTTGATTTTATCTAATTTTTTTAATATATCAATATTTTCAAGTAAAATATTTTTAGCCTCTGTTGGTTTTAAATTTCTGAGGTCTGACACAAAATCTTTTATATCTTTTCCTGTGATGTTTTTAAAATCTGTGTTAAAATCTTCGTCTTTGCAGAAAATTTTTCTGTTAAGTTTGGCAATAATTTGATTTACTTGATTTTCGAGTTGTTCCTCTGTGTCCATTGCCTCAATACCATCTAAAAGAATTGTCAAAGTAGTATTAGGGTCTGCTACAATTGGAACCATATTATTATAAGAGTCAAGTTTTTCAAAAATTCCTATAGGATCGTAAACCTCAAAATGGTCTTTTTTGATTTTATCACATTTTCTCGTCGCTCTTCCTATCATCTGCTCAAACAAAATACGACTTTTTATTGAACGCATAAAAACAAGATTTGTTATTTCAGGAACATCAATTCCAGTTGTCAAAAGATCAACAGTAACTGCTATATTTGGATAATCTTCATTTTTAAATTTCTTTATTAATTGTTGTATTTTATCTCTGTTACCATCAAAAGATTTACCTGTTATTTTCATTATCGCTTCATTATCCAAATTATCTTTTGAATAAATTTCTCTCAATAATCTAACAATAGAATCTGCATGTACATCATTTACAGCATAAATCAATGTTTTGCCTTTTTGAGAATTTTTGGGATCGATATTTTTTGAAATATATTCAAGAACTGTTCTTGTAAAATCATCTGTGACTATATTTCTATTAAAATCTTCTACATCATAATCCAAAATTTCATCTTCTAATTCATCTAATTTACAAGTTTTAGTTTCTCCTGTTTTCTTATTCATAACAGTAACAATATCATCTTGTTTATAGTGAATACCTTCTAAAGATAGTTTTGTCTTTATTCTGTACGGATTATTATAATCGACAAGATTGCCATCAATTACAGCCTGTTTATATGTATAATTATAAACTGGTAAGCCAAAAATAGCCGTAGTATGTTTTGCAGGAGTTGCAGTCAATCCAATACAAACTGAATTGAAATAATCAATAGCTTTTTTGTATTTGCTTTGAAAATCATCTTGATTGCGATATAATAATTCTTCTTCGCTCATATCTCTATCAAGAGTATATCCCCTGTGAGCTTCATCAACGATAATTAAATCATAATCAAAAACAGCAGGTTTTTTAACATTTTCATCATCGTTACTATAGTCAATAGCTTTGACTAAACTTTGGATAGTAGAAATATGAAGTTTTGTCTCCTTACTCAAATTCAAATCAAATTTTCCCTGTAAAGTCAATCCATGAATATTATATATTTCATTTAGTGATTTTAAATCTTCTATCTTTACATCTTTAAAAACACCTTCTGCCTGCTCTCCAAGAGCTGTACGATCGACAAGAAAAAGAATTCTTTTAAAACGCTTCGACTTTAAAAAGCGGTAAATCATACCAAGTGCAGTCCTCGTTTTTCCTGTTCCAGTTGCCATAGCAAGTAAAATTCTATTTTTTCCGTCAATAACAGCTTCTTCAACAGATTTTATAGCTTCAATTTGATAATTTCTCAAATTTAATCCATCTTCATCAACTAAAAAATCATTTGGCATTGATTTTAATTGTTTATTAGCTTCCTCAATATCTATTGAGAGTAATTCTTCTAAATTTAACGGGCTTGGCCAGCCTTGCAAAGGCTTTTGAGTATTATTTTTATTTCTCAAATCAAGAAAATAAATACCTGATTCTCTTTCAAATTGTTTTAAATAAGGTCTCCCATTTGCTGAAAATGTAAATGGAACTTTATATTCCCCATATTTATTATATTTTACCTGATTTTCTACAGTATATCCAATTGTTTTTTCAGCTACACAAATATTTTTTGAATAATCTTTACATTGCCCATCAATGACAGAATAAATGTCTTTATATTCAGCTTTTGCCTCAATAGTTCCAACTAATCTATCACCAATAAAAAGAGCATAATCGACATAACCTTTTTTATTATCCTTAGATTTTGTGGGCCATTCAGCTATTGCAATATTTTTACCTCTTTGTGGTCTTACTCCCTTTGAATAACAAATATTTTTAGTATCAGCTTCCCAACCAACTTCTCTGAGTTGCTGATCGATAATAATTCTTGTTTCTTCCTCACTTCTTATACGCTGACTTGCAAATCTTCTTGCTCTTTTCTTTCTTTCTTCTATATCAAGTTTTTCAGAATTTATAGCTTTCTCTTCTTCTTGTTTTACAAGTTCTTTTTCTATTTTCTCTTCTTTTTGTTTACTATCTTCTCTCGGCTCTGTAAATGTATCTTCTCTATAAAAATCAAGTATATTTTTATCAAAATCTATATGTTCATAATTATACTTACCATATACCTGCATAAACCATTCACAAAGGCTATAAGCCATAACGATTAACGATTTTCCACGCTCTTTATTCTCATAACCTTCATGAATTGCTTTATTTCTATTTTTACGCAAAACATGGAGAATATTTACAATCTCATCATCAAGCAATCCCTCGTTCAACAATGTATTTATCTTTATATCCTGTTTATTTTTATCATATTCGGCAGATTGAGAAATATTATCAAATTTAAACATCAAATTTACAATGGTTTCACCTATCATGCCTAATTTGATTAAACAGGAATTAGAATCACTATAGCAATATTTTTCTGCTAATTTTCCAAAATTAGCTAAAGAAGGAAAAGTATCTTCTAAAAATGCAAAATTTGATTTCATTTCAAATCCTCAAAAATTTTATAGATAGAAAATAGTATTCTCAATTTTCAATTAAACTTAATGTTTTGTTTTATCAACATAAAGGTAATTCTTTAGACGAATATTTTCAAAATGTTGAATACCTATTGGTAATTTTTGCATATATTTATTCTCTTATGTTGTTTTAATCAATTTTTTTAAAATAATATTATAAATTTTCTTTGTGAAAATAAAAAATCCCCTTCACATAAAAGAGGATTTTTTTGATTTTATTCTATTTCAATTTTCAAGGTTAAGGATTGACATACTCCCCATAAATTTAGGGGATTCTGGGATATTAACGAACCTTGCCTCTATTTTAAATTAGAGGTCTTACGAGTTCTCT
>JBGUKW010000095.1:0-2020 GCA_045114665.1 Candidatus Xenobia bacterium
AGGTATTGCTCAGGCTGCTGAAGTCGTATGGCAACTCAGAGGAGAAGCCGGCGGACGTCAAGTGGACGGTGCAGAAATCGGTATGACCCACAACATCGGTGGTACCGGAGGTACTGCGGCTGTACACATTTTCGGAAGAGATTTGTAAATCTCTTTTACTTTTTCTTTTTTTATCAAATTAGTGAAAGAATACTCCGACCTCTTTTAGGTTGGAGATGAATTTCACAAAAAAGACATAGAGTCATTTTTTTCAATCAATATTTTTTGAATATTTACTTTTCAAATGCTCTCTCACTTTGTTTATATAATTTGTATAGTCATATATATTTTTTGTAGTGTTTAAAAAATCTTTTAATGGTTTTTTTTATTGGTTATTAGATGGTGTGTGTATTTTTATGCCTGAGGTTTTGAGTTGTAAATGTCGTATTAATCCTAATTGGGATTTGAAGATTGCTTTTTGGGATGCTTTTGGAGCTTCACGTTTTGTTAGCAATAACGTTAGACAAAAAGTAAGGCAAGCAAGAATCCACAACAAGATAATCGATAAGAATTGCCCTGAATCTAAGGATGAAAAGATTAGGATAAATAGGAGTTTTTACAATGATTGTCTGCGTGAATTAAAGCATGAAAATCCATTTCTATATGAAATTGACTCTACTGCTTTACAAGAGTCAACAGAACGCTTGCAAAGAGCATATAAACGCTATGATAAAAGATTGTCCGGTGAGCCTAAGATTAAAACATTAAAAAATCCAGTACAATCATTTACCATTAAAAACATCAACAATAGTATTAGACTCAAAGGCAATTACATAAGATTAAATAAATATGGTTTCATCAAATTGCGTGGTCTGCGACCAATACTGGGCAGAATACAAACCGTAACCATCTTATATGACAAGGGAAGATGGTTTGCAATATTGACTTATAGAATTGAAATCCGTATAGATCCGCTTCCATTAACCGGTAAAGCAGTGGGAATTGACGTTGGGTTAAAAAATTATATCACATTATCAACGGGAGAGGTGATAGCCAAACCAGACACCCGTGATTTAGATGATAAAATAAAAAAACAACGCAAAATAATATCCCGCAGATTCCAATATGGAAGTAACTACCTAAAAGCCGTAGAAGAACTGCAACGACTAGAACACAAAAGAAACAATATAATAGATGATTTTCACCACAAAATAAGCAAAAAAATAGTCACAGAATACGATATAATCGTAATGGAAACATTAAACATTAAAGGAATGCTAAAAAATCATCATGTCAGCAGTGGAATTCATGATGCCGCATGGTATAAACTAAAACAAAAAATCAAATACAAAGCAGAATTATACGGTAAAACATTCATCGAAATAGACCAATGGTTCGCTTCCACAAAAACATGCCACAAATGCGGCCACAAAAACAACAACATAACCCTAAAAGACAGAGAATGGAATTGCCCAAAATGCGGCACACAACATCAAAGAGACCACAACGCAGCAATCAACATCTTAAACGAAGGGTTAAAAACACTAAAAACAGAACCTAGGGGACCTGGGGGATAGCTTAGAATATTTTCCATTCATATAGAATGGATTACCTAAGAATCTCCGACCTCTACAGGTCGGAGAGGTTCAATTTAAATAAATATATTATTTTTTTTAAAGAGTTGAAAAAATCTTTATTAATGTTAAAATCCATACAAAATATTGTTTTAGAGAGTAAAGGTGTGAGATAATTATGAGGCCCATTGATATGATGGTTACGGATTATAATTGTGAATATTTAGGTTTGTCCAGATTGTGTTTGATGGAATCTGCCGGAAAATCTCTTGCAGAGGAAGTGGGTAAAATTGCGGTTTATACATTCTCAAAACCTGTAAAGGTGGTAATTTTCACAGGTTCAGGAGGTAATGGCGGAGATGGTTTTGTAGCTGCAAGATACTTGCTGAACAGGGGCTATGATGTGGATATCTATATGCTGAAGGATAATATCCGCTCAAAGGAGTCTAAAATAAACTTTGAAATCT
>JBGUKW010000096.1:0-6091 GCA_045114665.1 Candidatus Xenobia bacterium
CTAATTTAAAAAATAAAAAATTTTTATCACAGCATGCCTCTTGGACATATTTTGCAAGAGATTATGGGCTTGATGAAGTAGGGGATATAGAAAAATTTCCAGGTAGAGAAGCAACACCTGCAGAGATTGAAGAACTTATAAAAATGGCAAATTCTTATAATGTTAATGTCATTTTTACAGATGCACAATTTTCTGAGAAAGCAGCAAAAGCTGTAGCTGAGAGTGGAAATTTGAAAATAGTATCTCTAGATGTTTTGGGTAGTAGTGGAGATACATCTTATATTGATATGATGAGAAATAATTTAAAAAATATGTCAAAAGCAATGAAATAAACAAATAGGGGAGTGTATATGTTGCACTCCCTATTTGTTTTCACGAAAAATATCTACCTGTTAAGTTTTGATAGTTTTGTTGTGTTTTGGTAATTGATTCAAGATATTTTTTTCCATTTATTTCGCCTTTTTTATACCAAATAATGGCTTTATTCAATTTTTTTCCCAAATTTTGATTTTTGATATATTCTTCTATAAATTTTATTGATTTTTGATAGCATATCATTTCTCTATTTCTCAATATTTCTGTTTCATCTGTATTAGATAACATGTTCAATAGATATTTATTTTGTATATCATTTTTTTTTGTTATTGAAACCATTATTTTTTTTATTTCTTTTTTGGCAACATCTATAAGAATTTTTACATCACCAAATTCTGATTTGCTTTTTAGAATATCACATATTGTGGGTATCCAATAAAAAATTGTACTGTCTTGGGGAATACTTTGAAAAATATCATTGTCTTCTGAAACCATTGAGAACATCTCCTTATTATTTTTTTATTATTATATCTCAATGATTTTTATTTTTCTGTGATCTAAATCACAAAAAAAGAAATTTTTTAAAAATATTTATGAAAATTACCAATCTCCTAAATTATTTGCTCTTGCAAATGAAGCTAAAATTATTACAATAATCAAAAATATTATAGGAATAGATTTATGAAATTTATGTTTTTCATCTATTAATTTTATTATCTCTACAATAATCCCCAAAAATCCAATAACACCATAAGTAATATTCATTTGAATTTGCGTTGAACTTGTGTCAATTCCAAAATATTCCCATAATAATATATAAAAATTCCAAAAATATAATATAAAATTTTTAAGTGGATTAAAATATTTTCCAATTTCTGGTGGAATTACAAATGTAAGCCAAAATATGAAAGCTAAAAATAATAAAAGAAGAAGATTTAGGCAACCTTTAGCGTTATTAGATATATCGCCTGATAAAATATTTGATAATATTTCTTTTATATCTTGCCAAAAATTAGATTTATATTTTGGTCTGTTCTTACTTTGAGTTAATAAGTTCTCTCCACAGGAGGGACAAACATTCTTATCCAACTCTAATATTTTAAAATTGCACTTACTACAGTATTTATCTCCAAAAATATCTCTGTACAATTTTAAGATTTCCTTTATCTTGCTTTAAAAATTTTTATTTTTTCTTTTTTGCCTCGTATTTGTACATTTCCTATTAATTTGAATAAATGCTCGAGATTAGTTTCAGATAATATTTTTTCACTTACTATAATTGATGTCTTATATTCTTTTGTAAGCCCTTCAAGTCTTGAAGCTGTATTTGGTATATCACCAATTACAGTATATTCATGTCTTATTCTGCTTCCTATAATACCTGCAGTCATGGTTCCGCAATGGATTCCTATTCCTATTTTTAATTCTATATTATAATCTTTTTTTAATGATTCATTCAGAATATTCAATGCATCAAGCATGTCAAATGCTGCAAGAATTGATTTTTCTCTATAATTTTCTGTAATCAATGGGATACCAAAAGCAGCCATGAACCCATCGCCTAAGAATTTCATTAAACAGCCTGACCTTTTTAATATAATATCAGTCATTACTTCAAAATATTTATTTAATATATTTACCAAAATTTCAGCTGGTGTGTTTTCTGTAAGATTTGTAAAATCTCTGATATCTGTGAACATGATCGCTGCTTCTTTTTTTTCACCTCTGAAATTTATTTCATCCCCATATTTTATTATTTTTTCTGCTATTTGACTACTTACAGTTCTTTTCAATATTTTATTTAATCTGTTTTTTTCATCTTCTATTTTTTCTCTATTTATTGCCATTGATATTTCTGAAGCGTATATATTCATAAATTTGAGATCTTCATCATTAAAAACACCATTTTTTAGTCTGTTGTCAACATATATAACACCAATTATTTTTTTATCTGTTTCTACTAATGGAACTGCCATTATAGACCTCAATCCAAAATGTTGAATACTTGGACTTCCAAATCTTTTGTCTTCCATTGCATTATGGGTTATTACTGATATTCCTGTTTTATATACATTTTGTACTATTGACATACTTATTGTTATATCTTGCTGTTCACATTTATCTATATTTCTTGCTGTCATTATCTCAAGGACACCATTTATCCCCTCCAACATAATGAATCCTCTTTCTGCATTTAATATCTTTATAGCATTATCAAGAGTCATGTCAAGTATATGTGTAAGACCCATTGAAGAATTAATTTCTTTTGTTATCTTTTTTAAAACTTCTAATCTATTCATTTTTTCTCCCAATTTTTTAGAGCGTTTTTAAATATATAAAAATTAATAAAATACATTAATATTAGCAGTTAAAATAAAAAAGGGAGTGTGAAAATAAATTTCACAGTCCCTTTATATTTTTTTCACTTATAGACTGTAAGCATGTTTTAACAGCATACAAACTTCTCTTGAAAAATGTAATCCAGAAAGTCTCAATGATGTTTTTATTGCTTCTTGAACAGATATTGCAGGTTGTCTTGGACTGTCGTTTGTTACCTCTACAAAAAACTCTGCAACTGCAAGAACTTTTGAACCATAGGGGATTTTATCTTCTTTTAATTTACTTGGGAAACCTGTTCCATCAACTTTTTCATGGTGATGTCTTATCATTTCCACTATCGACTCAGAAAAACCAAAAGGTTTTATAACATTTGCACTTATTACTGGATGTTCTTTCAATACATTTTTTTCTTCACTTGTGAGGATATCTCTTTTTGTAAAGATTTCATCTGCAGCAAATAACATTCCAGTATTGCATAGATAACCTGCTAATTTGATGTCTTTTCTCTCTTGTTCTGTTAAATCTGGATTGTATTTTACTATAAAACCTGCTGTATCACCTATTTTCCTGCACTTTTCGCCAAGGAATGGATTTTTCTTGGTCATCATATTTAAGATAGCTTCTACTTTTATTTCTGTATCATCTTTTTTCTTTTTTAGTGCTTCATTTTCTTTTAATAAGTGATTGTATTCTTCTGACATGTCTTCTTTATCTAATGCAAGAATTCTCATTGCAGAGGCCATAATCTGCATTGTAACATGTTCTGAGAGTTTGTCTGTTATTTTTATTTTCTGTGAAGCATTTCTGAATAATTCTTGAGCTTTTCCAGGATTGTTAAGCATATATGAGAGTGAACCTGTTGCAAAATCAACTTCAGATGTTGTATCAACTGTTTTCATCATTCTATTTATCATGTTGAAAACATCTTCTTCATGTTCAGTGAATATACTTGCCCATGATAACAATAGCATTGATTCTGTTTTATCTTTTGCTTTTTGAAGTATGTTGACTATTTCTTTTTGTGCATCTTCATATCTGCCTGTTTTCATCAATGAAAGTACATATAATTTGTGTATAAATTGATCTTCTGCTATAAGTTTTTTGTTTTCTGTTAACAGTTTTAGAGGAATTTCAGGTTTATTCAGTTCAAGTGCTATTATTGAAGTATATTTTTTGAATATTTCACTCGCAAATTTATCTTTAGGAGCTATTCTCAAGGTATCCCAAGCTTGGGCATAATTTCCAAGTTCTGTCTGAATTTCTGCCTTGTATATGTATCCTTGTGTATTTTGCTCTTCTTCAATAATTTTATCGAAACATTTAAGAGCTTCTTGCTTATTTCCTATTTCTTTGAGCATTATTCCTAAGAAGAATATTAAAGAAGTTTGGATTTCTTTTGGTATATCCTGTCTTAGTATATCTTTTATTTCTGCTATTGCAGAATAAAAATCTCCAGCAATCATATACTCTTTCATAAGCTCTATTTTGTCAACACTTTGTGTATTTGTTTTTAATTCTGACATTAAGATTTCTCCTATTTATTATTTTTTAGTCAGGGAAAATATTATCACTTTCATTTATCAAAAGTCTATATGATTTTTTAGGTTCGATTATAGGCTTTGATATTATATATTGTGGTAGAGGAATTGTTTCAGAAATTGCTTTCTTTAAAGTGTCTTTATTTACTTGCATTTCTCTTTTATATCCCTCATGTTTTATTGGTGGAATTGGAGTTCCATCTTGAGCTGATTGTTCTCTTTTTGCTTTCGCAAAAGCTTTGTTGTATGCTGCTATCAAGAAACTATTGTTGTCTGTTTGAGCTAATGCTCTTTGCCATGATAATAATGCTTCGTTAGTTTTACCTGATGTCATTGCAATATATCCAAGTACTATCCAAGTTTCAGGAGAATCTGGATAATAAGCTCTGATTCTTGTTGCAAATTTTTCAATTTTGCTTTTGTCGTTTATTTCAATACAAGAAACGAGTCCCATTAACATACGAGGATAATCTGCAATTTCTGTATCACTATCTGTTTCTGCAATTAATTCGCTGTATCTGTTTGTCATAAATCTGCCATAAGACCTACTATATTGTAAAATTTTACTTTCGTAATCTCTATCTGATGACAAATTTAAAATTTCAATTGCTTCTCTGTATGATTCTTTTTCCATAAGAAGAACTGCAAGGTTATTTATTACAGAAACACTGTGCTTTTTGTGAGACATTGCTTTTCTTAAAAGTTTTTCTGCTTGTTCCGAATTTTCCTCCATTAAATAAAATAGTGCCAAATTATTTATTATTTCAACATCATAGGGCATTATTGATATTGCTCTATTTAGTATTAAACCACTTTGTTCCATTTCACCTGCTAATAAGTAGTGATAACTTAAAAGATGTAATGCTTTGTGGAACATTGGATGTTTTGAGGCAAATTTTTCTATTTCAAGAATGTTTTCTCCAGGTGCAATCATATCTTTTATTAAGATATAAGTCCATTCTAATTCAATATTGTCAGGAATATTTGACAATGTATCAACTAAAATTTCTTGTGCCTTTTCTAAGTCGTTTTCAAGTCTATAAACATAGGCTAACCATATTGCTGCATCTGCTGCAACTGTTTTTACTGTCAAAAGATTTTGTAAAATTTGCGTAGCTCTTTTTTTCTCATCTTTTTCTATCATTGTACCAGCAAGTAACAACATCGACTCAGGATTATCTGCTTCATTTAGGAGATCTTTTGCCATATCCATATTGTCCATATCTATATATAGAAGAGCTCCATAATATGTTGCTTCATTCCTTATATATGGATTATCTTTGATTTTGTTATACCTATGCCTTGCTTTTGTATAATTTTTTGTCAGTATCTCTATTTTTAATATTTGAAGGTCTGCTCTTATGTCTCCTTCACAGCTTTCAAACATATTTCTTGCACTTGTATATCTCTGTGCATATAAATATAATATTCCTTTTGTCAGTACCTCTTGTACATTGTCGTTTCTACACATTTTTACAATTTCTGAAGCGATAGAAATAGTAGTATGTTGATGCCCAGATCTCTCCAACCAAGTGAGGATTTTACAAATTATTTTTATTTCTCCACAACCTCTTCTTAGAGCTTGTATTCCACATAGTGCGGCTTCTCCAAACCAGCCTTCTTTTTCGTATAACTCAGCTAATCTGTACCAACCTTCCCATTTTTTAGAAATATATATAACTTGGTAATATGCAAAAACTGCATATTTTATATATCCCAATCTTTGTAAAAGAGTTGCCAAGGTTGACCAAACTTCCTCTGTACCATTTTTTGATTCAATAGCACCTTTTAATATCTGTATGGTTAGCCAGTAGTTATTTTGTCTCATTGCTTCATAAGCATATTTTAAATAACATTCATCACCATTTTCATAGCCATAAGATTCTTTTTTTATTCTG
>JBGUKW010000097.1:0-10774 GCA_045114665.1 Candidatus Xenobia bacterium
AGAGAACTCGTAAGACCTCTAATTTAAAATAGAGGCAAGGTTCGTTAATATCCCAGAATCCCCTAAATTTATGGGGAGTATGTCAAGCAACATAGACTATGCTAATTGTCAAATTTTTTGTATTTCAAATAATGAACCAATTAATAATAAAAATCTTAAACAAGGATTTAAAATGTAATTATAGAATTATTTAAAGATCTGAATAGATTTTTTCACAAGATAGTTAATTAAAATCGGAGTTGATATAAAAAATGATTGAAGTCAGTGTCGTTATACCTTCGTATAATAGATGCGATTCTCTTAAAGTTGTTCTTCCTGCATTGGCAAAACAGACCTACCCTGCAGATAGGTATGAACTTGTCCTTGTTGATAATGGCTCTACAGATGGAACAGACCAACTTATAAAAGATTTAAAAATTCCTAATCTAAAATTTATTAAACAAGAAAATTCTGGGAGATCAGGAGCAAGAAATAGGGGAATAAAAGAAGCAAGTGGTAGCATTATTTTATTTACAGATGCAGATATTATTGCAGATCCTAATTTAATTTCTTGTCATGTTGCTTTTCACAAAGAAAAAGACCCTTCTGCTGTTGTTGGTTGTGAAATTCAAGTTGATACACTTGAAGAATACGAAGGTGTTAAAAACCATCAACTAAAAAGGAGAACACTCCATAAAGATGATAAGAAAATTTTGCCTTGGTATTTCTTTTTGACAGGAAATGCTTCTGTTTCAAAAGATGCACTTGAAAGAGCTGGAATGTTTGATGAAAATTTCACTGGGTATGGACATGAAGACATAGAATTGGGATATAGACTCCAAAAATTGGGACTTACTATATTCTATAATCCAAATGCTATCAATTATCATTGGCATCCAGTACCATTTGAAGAACAGTGTAAAAAAATGCACTTGGCAGGAATTTCTACAGTCAGATTTTACAATAAACATAAAGATGAAGAAATAAAATTTCGTCTTGGCTTTACTCCATTGTCTATGTTGTTCTATGGTTCTTTTCCTTTGGAAGGGGCAGTTATGGGGTTTTGTCAAAAGAATAAAGATAAAATTCATCTGTGTAAAGACATAATTCTTCAACGTCATTATACTGAAGGAATAAAAGAGGGACTTAAAACACTTGGAAAAAAATAGTATTCTGCACAAAACTAAGAAAATTCTTGTGATTCGTCTCGATGTTTTAGGGGATTTGATTCTTTCAACTCCTTTTTTTAGAAATTTGCACGAAAATTTAAAAAATGCTTCCATAGTTGCTCTTGTGAGAGAATATACGGCTGGGGCATTAAAGAATAATCCAAATATAGATGAGATTTTGGTATATCCTGAAAAAGCAAGTTTAGGGGACAAATTAAAATTTATTTCTGAATTGAGAAAAAGAAAATTTGATTTTTCTATTTCTCTTTCACCTATCACAAAATCTTATCTTTTGTCTTTTTTGATAACAGGGAGAAACTCTTTTTCTTATGTTTATTCAGGAAGATTTATTACAGAGTTATTTGCAAAATTATTGATAGGCAATCTTCCAAAGCTTGATATTAATGGAATGTTAGTTTCAGGGCAAAAAGTTCCTCATGAAGTTCTTCAAACTTTTACAATTTTAAAAAGTTTGGGGATTGAGCCTGTCGAATATCCACTTGAAATATTTGTTGAAGAAGATTCTTTTAAGCGGGCAGATAATATATTAAAAGAAAAGAATTTTACAGAAAAAAATATAGGTCTTCATCTGAGTGCAAAATGGCTCACTTGTGATTGGACTGTGGAAAATTTGGCAGATATTGTAAAAAATATTGCCAAAAAATTTGCAGATTATGGAATTATCCTCACTTATGGAATTGGCTCTGAATCAGATATAGCAGAAAAAATAAAAAAATATCTCTCTGACATAGGTGATAGAGTTTTAATTTTAGGTGGTATGAATTTTTCTGATTGGGCTGGTGTTGTTTCAAAATGTAAAGTTTTTATTTCGACAGATACAGGTGCTTTGCATTGTGCAACAGCTTTAAAAATTCCTGTTGTTGCTGTTTATGAATCTTCAACTTATGATCATTGTTCTGAACAGTGGAAACCGTGGAAGGTTGAATTTAAATCAATAAAAAAAGAAACGCCAAGTAAAGTATCTGAGTTGGTTGTTTCATATATAGATTTTTTATTAAAAAGTAAAGAAGGCTAAATTTATGAGTTATGTAAGAACACATACTTGCGGAGAATTATCTGCTAAAGATAATGGAAAAAAAGTAAGAATTTCTGGTTGGGTAAACAAATGTCGTGATTTGGGTGGTTTTATATTTATTGATGTAAGAGATAGATATGGAATGACACAAGTCGTTTTTGATCCAAAGGAAAATTCAGAACTTTTTAAAATTGCTGAAACTTTAAAGGCTGAATATGTTGTTACTGTTGAAGGAGTTGTTGAAAATAGACCTAATGGACAGGTAAATGCTTCTATGACAACAGGTGAAATTGAAATTAAGGCAGAGAGTATGGAAGTTTTGAACGAGTCAAAACCTCTTCCTTTCAATTTAGATCAAGATAATCTTGATGAAAATTTGAGAATGAAATACAGATATTTGGATTTGAGAAGACCTGATATGGTTTCAAATCTTGTTCTTCGTCATAAAGTTGCAAGATATACAAGAGATTATTTTGATGAACATGGTTTTCTCGAAGTCGAAACTCCTACACTTGTAAATTCAACTCCAGAAGGTGCAAGAGATTATTTGGTTCCTTCAAGAGTTCATCCTGGAAAATTTTATGCACTTCCACAATCTCCTCAGCTTTTCAAACAGCTGTTGATGGTAAGTGGTATTGATAGATATTTCCAAATGGCAAGATGTTACAGAGATGAAGATTTGAGAGCAGACAGACAGCCTGAATTCACTCAAATCGATATAGAAATGTCATTTGTTGAGAGAGAAGCAATTCTAAACACAATGGAAGGACTTGTCAAATATCTTCTCAAACATGCTGCAAATTATGAGTACAAAGGCGATTTCAAGAGAATAACTTGGAATGAAGCTATGGATAAATACGGCAGTGATAAGCCTGATCTCAGATATCCAATGGAAATTATGGATATGACAGATTCAGTATGTGGCTTTGGCTTCAAGGTTTTTGACGGAGTAAAAGAAGAAGGCGGAGCTGTAAGAGGAATAGTAGTTCCAGAACAGGGCAAGATTTCAAGAAAGGTTACAGATGAAATTATAGCAAAGGGCAAAGATTGTGGTTTGGCAGGTGTTGTCGCTCTTGCATTTAACGAAGGCACACCAAAAGGTGCTTTGACAAAGTTCATGGAACCTGAAAAAATAGAAGCACTCAGAAAAGAAATGAAGGCAAATGAAAATGATTTGATTCTCTTTGCTGCAGGTAAACCGAGAGAGATTTCTGTCGCCTTAGGTAAACTCAGACTTTACTTGGCTTCAAGATTTGAGATGAAACCTTTTGAAAGATTTGCTTTCCTTTGGGTTCTTGATTTTCCATTATTTTCTATTGATTCAGAAACAGGAAGAGTTGTTGCAGAACATCATCCATTTACATCTCCTGTAAAAGAAGATATCGATATTATGGAAACAGAACCATTAAAAGTTCGTTCAGATGCTTTTGATATGGTTTTGAACGGTGTTGAGTTGGGCAGTGGAAGTATAAGAATTCATGAAAGAGCTTTGCAAGAAAAGTTATTTAAAGTCATCGGTCTTACAAAAGAACAGGCAAATGAAAAATTCGGCTATCTTATGACTGCATTTGAATATGGTGCTCCACCGCATGGCGGTATGGCTATCGGTGCAGATCGACTTGCTGCTTTGATGGCAGGAAAAGACAGTATAAGAGAAGTTGTTGCATTCCCAAAAAATCACCAAGCAATTTGTCCTTTGACTGGTGCTCCTGTTGTTCCTTCAGAAGAACAGCTTAAAATTTTAAAAATAAAAACAGTTCAGTAAAAAATACTTGTAACATCTGTTATTTCTTGCTATAATTATAATAATAAGATTTAACAGATGTTAATTTTCTTAATTAGAGGCTTTTATGAGATTATTTTCAGTGTTATTACTTTTTTTAGCAATTTGTTTTTTAGGTGGTTGCATAGAAGCAAGTGATAATCTCAGTATATTAAAAGACGGCTCATGTGTTGATTCAAGGGTTTTAAAAATAAAAACAGGTCTTATGTCAAAAATAGATTCTGAAGAATTTAAAGCCCCTGAAAAATATGGTTATGAGGTCAGAATATGTACAGAGAAAGATCAATCTGTTATCTATGTAACAAAGAGGTATGATAAGGTAGAAGAATATTATAACACTGACATGAAAATTGATGAAAATGGGGCTTCATTTGGTAATGGCGAAATTGAAGGAAAATTTAAATATATAAATTTATTCTTTTTTAAACAGATGACGATAACTGAAAAAATAAAGCCTTCTGGTGCTTTGGTTTCAGATTCTTCTAATTTTAGTGATAAGTTTATAACTGAGGTTAGAACAATAAGAATGCCATATAAAATTACACATTCAAATGCTGATATTGTTGATGACAAAGAAAATATAGCAAAATGGACTATTGATTCTCAGAGAAGAAATAGTGAATATGTAAGAGAGGTTACTTGTACTGATATTAATTATGTGTTTATAATAATTATTATATCAATTATTGCAACTGTTTTGATAATAATGCAACAAAAAAATACAAATAATGTCTAAATGGAAAGGCGGTGTTTTTTCTTGGCTACATTTAGAAGGATAGAAGATGATAGTCTTGATGATGAATTGATGGCTGATATTGGAAAGTCAAGTAATTCATCTGCTAAAAAAACTGAAGATAATTTTGTTGAATTGGATATCACTCCACCACCTTCCCCTGTGGAACGTTTTACTCGTCAAAATGTAAATAATTCTGAGCAGAAGATAGAGCAGAAAACCGAGCAAAAGACAACTTTTAAAAGAATAGAAGATGACAGCCTTGATGATGAATTACAGGCTAATGCTCCTAAAACTGGTGAAAATAAGGTAAGTTCTCCACTTGTAATTGATTCTAATACATTGAATTCAAAGGGGGCTAATGTTGAACCTGTTTTACCTAAAGATGATGAAGTTGTTTCACCGACAATAGATTCTCCTAAATCAAAGTCTAAACCTTCTGTTGCTTTAATTGCTGTTATTTTAATTTTGATTCTCGCTGTTGGAGGATTTTTTGCTTTTAAAGCATTAAATAAAGAAAAAATAGTCTTTTTAATTACATATACTTGTAAAGATCCAACTATAAAAGTATTTTTAAATGGTTTGGAGCCACCTCTTGAAAATCAGGCAGGAATTTATTCAATAAAATTGGATAAAAAACAGCCAGCTTCTTTGATTTTTAAGAAAGAGGGCTATAAAGATAAAAAAGTTGATGTCGATACATCTGTAGAAATGTCTAAGGACTTGGGAGAGATTATCTTAGAAAAGAAGATACCTAAAAATACCATATTTTTTACTTGTAAAGAGCCAGATGTTGAAATTGCTTTTGATAATGAAAAAAAGGATGTAAAAGACAAAGATGGCTTATATACATTGTCTAACATACCAGAAGGTAAACATTCAATATCTTTAAAGAAAGTTGGTTTTAAGACTATAAATAAAGATTTTGAAATGTCAAAAGATGAAGGTATTGAGCTTGGTTCTTTTGATCTTCAGATAACAGATTTTAAGAGACTTGAAATAGAAGTAAGTCCTCTCGATGTTGAAGTTTTTATTGATGGAGAAAAAGTAAATACTGAGAGGAAAGGGAATTCTTTGAAAACTGATTATTTAGAACCTAAGACAGTTACTATTGAGATAAGAGCTAAGGGATTTAAGCCATATAAAAATGAAAAATTTGAGATATATTCAGATATTTCAAATTTTATGGGACCTATAACACTTGAAAAAATTGTTGAAAAAAAATCTGAAAATAAAAAAAAGGAAGATAAAAAGGAATGATGTTTAAGAATTCGCAAAAGGGATTTACATCTGTGCAGGTGTCTATATTTATTTCTATATGTGCAATAATTTTGTGTATTGCACTTCCAATATATTTAAAGGCATCTCATACTGCTAAGTATAATCTTTGTTTAATGAATATCAAAACTGTGATATATCCAGCTTTGAAAGAATACTATAAAAAAAGTAATAATATTGACTATCCGACTGAGCCTAAATATAAAAATTTGGCAAATGAAGGATTCATAAAAGGTGAATTTCCTGTATGTCCTGTAACAAAAACTCCATACAAATATATACCTATTTGGGATTCAACACATCAACATGTAGAAAATTTTGTTGTTTATTGCGATAGTCATGATGCACATGTTTTTATTGATAAAAAAGGTTATCCTAAATTTGATTCTAATGGAGTTGTAGAACCTGAAAAAGATCATTATTTGAATTTAAAATCTGAAGAGGAAACAGCAAAAGACAAAAAAGAATCAAAAAAATAGTTTTTTGTTGTAATCAGAATTTGAAGGGGGGAATAAGTTTGAAGAATAAATTATATTTATTGTTTTGTCTATTTTTTCTATGTTTTACTTTTGGAGTATCAAAGGCAGAAGAAAATAATTCAATAGTATTTCTTTTTTTAGTTCCTTCTGAAAAAGTAAATATATCTATAGAATATGTAAAGATGTTTAATTCTTCCGAAGAAGAAATCGCAAGTTTTTACACAGCCGATCCTGATTCGAGTAAAAATTGTTCTTTTGTTGCTCCTCCTGTTGGTGGTCATTGGGGCGATGTTGTAGAAGTTGAAGGCATTAAATGCAGAAATATAAATGAGACAGCATCTGAAATGTCATATTCTTGCTTTGTTATAACGCTTCCTGAACCTATTAAGGAAGATATGTATTTTTCTGTAAAATATTTTGATTCTGAAGGTGAATTGATATCTGTCGGATATGTAAAAGGTTCAGAATTTATAAAACTTGGACAGATTTATCGTTCTGGAACAAATAAATGGGTTGAAGATATTTTTGAAATACCAGCAACAGCTATTAAAAAAGAGCAGAACTTATAAAAAATATTTTTTGCCTTAGATTTTCTTTGAGTAAAATGAGTAAATTAGAAACAGCTATTGAAAATTTGAGAGATAAACTTTGTGATAAATATTGTAAAATTTGTCCTGTAAATTGTTGTGCAGGAAGGTTAAATATTTCTTTTAGGGAGAATATCAATTTTAGAGGAATTCCTGTTTTAAAAAATAGGTGGCAGTTACCTCCTAAAAATGGTGTATATATAACGGACAGGCGATTTTTATTTTTTGGAAAATGTTATTTAGTTGGTCGTTGTCCTTATCTTTCTGATGAAGGAGTTTGTGGAATTCATGAAAAAACAGATCGACCAGATGACTGTGTAAAATATCCACTATATATATCGAGGGATTTTCCTTTTTTTTCTCCTAAAATAAAAGCTGAAAAATCTTGTTTTATTTTTGGAAAAGGAAGTAATTGCAGGAAAGTTATAGAACTTGGGCAGAAATTTAATACTGAAGTTCTTTTTGTTGAATAAGTTGGAGGCAGTATGGATGAATATTCTTTAATGAAAGATAAAGTTGATCCAGATGTTATGAGATCTTCTAATGGAGATGATTATACACCTTTAAAAGTTATCATACAGACTAAAGATGGATTACAGGATTCTGACAGAAGGCTTGTTGAAGCTGTTGGTGGAAAAGTAAAGGATGATCTTTATATTATAAATTCTTTTTCTGCAGATATTCCAGTTAAGGGATTGAAGAAACTTATTTTAAGTCCTCGAATTGTCAGAATTTTTAATGATGGAGTTGCAACTGCAAAGTAAAGCACACAAAAGTAAAGCATACAAAATGGATTTTTTTTATATTTATGACGAAATGGCAAATTTTACTTTTGAGGTATAAAAGAGGGAAGGACGGAAATTATTTAACTGCAAATTAATAACAAAAATTGATTTCCGTAACAATAAGAAGAATACAAATATAACAAGTTAAATTAACTCGTTTTGTTAGTTTATAAAAAAGCACTTGAGATTGCCACGGTTGCACAGGCTCCCTCGCAATGACATTTTTCCTAAATAGAGATTATTTTGGGTGGATTTTAAAATATTAATCAACTAGCACAAGGCGTTAAATTAAAATTTTTATAATTAAAAAAGCATTTATAATTTAAGTGTAGATTAGACGGAAGAAGGAGAAAAACATGAGTGATAGTAAGGCCGAGAAGGCTCTAGGTGGAGTAATGGACAAAGTTGTATCTTTGGCAAAACGCAGAGGTTTTATTTTTCAAAGTTCAGAAATATATGGTGGATTGAACAGTTGTTGGGATTATGGACCACTTGGAGTTCTTTTGAAGAACAATGTAAAAAAGGCTTGGTGGTTTGAAAATGTACAGACAAGACTTGACATGTGTGGTCTTGACGCTTCCATTTTAATGCATCCACAAGTTTGGCAGGCTTCTGGACATGTAAATTGTTTCCAAGACCCAATGGTCGATTGTAAAGTTTGCCACAAGAGATTTAGAGGAGATGACATCAACTCAACAGTATGTCCAGAATGTGGCGGTGAATTGACAGAAGCAAGACAGTTTAACTTGATGTTCAAAACATTTATGGGACCTGTTGAAGATGCTTCAGCTATCGTATATATGAGACCTGAGACAGCACAGGGAATTTTTGTCAATTTCAAAAATGTTTTAACAGCAATGAGAAAGAAATTGCCTTTCGGTATAGCTCAAATTGGAAAATCTTTCAGAAATGAGATTACACCTGGTAAGTTTACTTTCAGAACTCGTGAATTTGAACAGATGGAAATTGAGTATTTCTGCCGTCCAGAAGAAGCTGATAAACATTTTGATTATTGGGTCGAAAGCAGATATGCTTGGTATATAAAACACGGTATCAAGAAGGAAAATTTGAGACTTAGAGCTCATGAAAAAGAAGAACTTGCACACTATGCAAGGGCTTGTAAAGATATTGAATACGCTTTCCCATGGGGTTGGTCAGAACTCGAAGGAATCGCTTCAAGAGGTGATTATGATTTGACTTGTCATCAAAATTCATCAAAAGAGAATTTACAATATTTTGATGAAGAAAAGAATGAGCATTTCCTTCCTTATGTTATCGAGCCATCAGCTGGTGCAGATAGAGCTACACTTGCTTTCCTTGCTGACGCTTATGATGAGGAAGAAGTTCCAAATGACAAAGGCAAAAAAGATGTAAGAGTTGTTCTCCACTTTGCAAAAGAGATAGCTCCTATAAAAGTTGCTGTTCTTCCACTTTCAAAGAAACAAAATTTGATGGATATCTGTGAAAAAATTTATGCAGATGTTTCGAAAATTTGTTCTTGTGATTATGATGACAGAGGAAGTATTGGTAAACGCTATCGTCGTCAAGATGAAGTAGGTACTCTCTATTGTGTAACAGTTGATTTTGAAACACTCAATGACAATGCTGTAACTATTAGATATAGAGATACTATGAAACAAGATAGAATTTCTATTGACAAATTGCCAACTTGGGTCAGCGAAAATTTAAAATAATTTTTTTTTAGGTAGTAATTATAAAAAGCCTCTTTTGATTATAATAATAACTAACATAAAGAGGCTTTTTTTATTAAAAATAATTATAAATAAGCAGGATATTTGCCTTTGTAAAGTAGAAAAAATAAAGATTATGAAGAATTTGAGTTTATCATTGAAAAAAAATAGATTTAATTTAGTTGTTGTATTTATTTCAACAATTTTATTTATGTTGCTTTTTTCAACAACAGCTGATTCAGCACCATTTGATGCTGGATTTGTTATGCCTGAAGTAAAAGTTGATATGGATGCTATGCAACACGATCCAGTCCCTATGACACTTCAGATGTTGTTATATCTTTCAATGTTGACTCTTATTCCTTATATGTTTGTCTCTTGTACTGCTTTTATACGAATTAGTATCATATTTTCATTCTTAAAAAGTAGTATGGGATTGTCAAAAGGTGTCCCAAAACAGGTATGGGTTGGAATAGCTATGATGTTGACTTTCTTCATAATGGCACCTGTTGCTCAACAAGTTGAAAAAAATGCCTATGATCCATATATCCATAAACAGATATCATTTCAGCAGTTTGTCAGTCGTACTGGTAAATATGCAATGAAATTTATGCAAAACAATACCCGTAAAGCTGATTTGATACTTTTTATAAAATTGTCTGGAGTTACTCCTGATCCACCTACTAAGGGAAAGGGAGAAATGATAAAAGTAAATGGCAAATATGTAAGAAAACCATCTGCTAAAACCCAAAAATTTCAAAATATGTTTCACAATCCTCCATTTCAGGTGCTTTTGGCTGCATATATTTTAAGTGAGATGAAAACAGGATTTTGTGTAGGTTTTCTTATTTATCTTCCTTTCTTGTGTATAGATATGATAACAGCTGCAACTTTAATGGCTATGGGTATGTTTATGTTATCACCTATGGGCTTTTCACTTCCTTGTAAAATGATGTGTTTTGTTATGATTGATGGCTTTAATATTCTTGTGGAAGGTCTTATAAAAAGCTATAGATATTAAATTATTTTTTCCTGTATTTTAAATTGTGCTTTTGAAAATTTGAAATAATATTATAAAAATATTAACACTTTCGTAACATATATAATATTTTTTTAACAAACGTATTATATTAAAAAATTTTTTTTATGTTATAATATTTTCAGAAAATCAAAATATATTTTGGAGGTTTGACATGAAGGTATCAGATGCAGGTGTTGCTAGTTCATATAGTAGAGTTCACCAAACTCACGAAA
>JBGUKW010000098.1:0-5161 GCA_045114665.1 Candidatus Xenobia bacterium
ATAAAGAGACTGGATAATTTCGGTCTCTTTTTTGTTTTATAAAAATTGTTTGCAATATTTTTTGTTGTGTAATATAATAAATATGGAATTTGATTGTTAAATCCCGCTTTAAAAAATTAAGGAGAAAACATATAAAAGAGGAGCATTTAAGCCCTTAAAATGGGAGGAAAAATATATGCAAGAACTTCCAATTGGAATGCAAAGTTTTGAACGTATTAGAAAAAATAATTATTTATATATAGATAAAACAGAAAAATTGCTTCAGATTGCAAAAACAGACTATAGTTATTTTCTTTCTCGTCCTCGTCGTTTTGGAAAATCATTGACTATTTCTACACTCGAAGCAATGTTTCAAGGCAAAGCTGAATTATTCAAAGGATTATATGCCGAGGAATGGGTAAAAGAGCAATCAAAACACTCCAATCCAGTTATAACACTGGACATGAGTGGTTTAGGAAGATACAAAGATAGTGATGAATTAAATAATTCTATTTTAAACTATTTTGAAAGATTTCTTTTTTTAAATGATTTTAATAATATACCAATGAAAAATAACGCTGGAGATATGTTAGCAGATATAATCATAAGATTATATAAACAATTTGGTCAAGTCGTTGTGCTTATTGATGAATATGATAAGCCAATTACAGACAATATTGATGATTTAAAAAAAGCAAATGAAGTAAGAGAATTTTTGCGTCCTTTTTATACTATTTTAAAAACTTATAGTAAATATTTAAGATTTGTCTTTATAACTGGAATTTCTAAATTTACCAAAGTTGGAATTTTTTCAGGATTAAATAATTTAGATGATATTTCTATGAATGAAGAATATGGAGATATTGTTGGATATACACAAAAAGAACTTGAAGATAATTTTTCTGAATGGATTGATAAAATAGCTCTAAAAAAATCAATGAATAAACAAAAAGTTTTGGATAAAATAAAAGAATACTATGACGGTTTTTCTTTTGATGGAATAACAAGAGTATATAATCCATTTTCTGTATTAAAATTCTTTGGAGAAGGTAAATTTAGAAATTATTGGTATGATTCTTGTACTCCATCATTTCTTGCCAAATATTTCAAAGAACATAAAATACAAGATTCAGATGAATATAGACATCTAAAAGTACAATCTAATTTTACAAATGCAAGTGAAATTGAACAAGCAACTCCTGAAAGTTTTCTATTTCAGACAGGTTATTTAACCATTGAAAAATGGGATGATGATAAAGATGAAATTACTCTTGATTTTCCAAATAAAGAAGTTAAGGATTCACTTCCAAATTTATATTTGTACAATATCTACAATATCACTGATTATATAAAATTGGCTTATGAAATACTTGATTCTTTAAAAAATGAAGATATGGAAAATATTGTTGATATCTTTAATGGAATATTAGCAAAGATTCCATATGATGATTTTGCAAATGAAAAAAACTTTAAAATATCTCAAAAAACTTTAGAAAAAAATTATTCAAAAAAAGAAAAATGGTATCGCTCTCTATTTATAATGTTACTCGGTGCTGTAAAAGTACAATTTTATCCTGAAGTTCACGATTTCCAAGGTCGTTCTGATGTTGTAATTCCATTTGAAGACAAAATAATTATAATTGAGTTCAAATTAGCTCCAACTTCAAAAGATGTTTCAGCAAAGAAAAAAGAGGGCGAAGAGCAGATAAAAAAATATATTCCTGCATATGCAAATACCAACAAAAAAATAATTACTGCCGTTTTTGTAGCAGATGATGAACAAAGGCAAGTGATTTTGTAATCCTAAACAGAATAAAACAACGATGAATATTTTTAACAGATACTCAAAATTTATACAAGATTATATATATCGTTCTGGTTGGCAAACACTTCGTGCTGTACAGAATGCAGGAGGAGACGCTATTTTCAATACTGATAAAAATGTCCTTTTGACTGCCTCAACTGCATCTGGAAAAACTGAAGCTGTATTTTTTCCAATTTTAAGTTTGCTTGAAGAGAATCCATCCTCGACAGTTGGTGTATTGTATATCGCACCATTAAAGGCACTTATAAACGATCAATTTGAGAGATTGAACGAATTATGCGAAGAAGCAAATATTCTTGTTACTCGTTGGCATGGAGATGCAAATCAGGGGAAAAAGCGTAAAGTGCTGAAAAAGCCAAGGGGAATTATCCAAATTACGCCAGAATCTTTAGAATCCTTGCTTATAAACAAACATATGGAGATTCCATCTCTATTTGGAGATCTCCGTTTTGTTGTCATAGATGAAGTCCATTCCCTTCTTCGTGCTGATCGTGGATTACAGACTTTTTGTCTAATTGAGCGACTTTGTCGTGTTGCAAGTTGTAATCCTCGACGAATAGGATTGTCTGCAACTATTGGACATCCAGATGAAGCAGGAAAATTTATTTCTTCAGGTAGTGGAAGAGGAATAGTTATTCCAAAATTTGAAGGTGCTAAGGAAGTTTGGCGAATAAGTATGGAACATTTTTTTAAAACACCTCCACAGGCTGATGAGGACAAAGAAAATATTCAAAAAGCCCTTGTCGTTGAACCGCCGACAGATACAGCTCCTAAAACTGCAGACCCAGGTATAGGTTATATCTTTGAACACACAAGAGGAAAAAAGTGCCTTGTTTTTACAAATTCTCGTGAGGAGTGCGAATCTGTCTGTCAATATCTTCGTGGCTATTGTGAAGCCAATCAT
The DNA here is from genome assembly GCA_045114665.1 of Candidatus Xenobia bacterium. Taxonomy (GTDB): domain Bacteria; phylum Vulcanimicrobiota; class CADAWZ01; order CADAWZ01; family CADAWZ01; genus CADAWZ01. The sequence continues at coordinate 2,709 of JBGUKW010000098.1, forward strand.
GAGCCAGACCGTTTTTTAATTCACCATGGAAATCTCTCCGCCTCTTACAGAGAAAGTGCAGAAGAAGAGATGAAAGATGACGATTCGCTAATAAGTATCTGTGCAACTGCAACACTTGAACTTGGAATTGACATAGGAAGATTAGAGCGTGCATTTCATCTTGATGCACCTTTTACTGTTTCAGGTTTCTTACAGCGTATGGGGCGTACAGGTAGGAGAAATAATCCTTCTGAAATGTGGTTTGTAATGCGAGAAGAACATCCTGAGTCAAGGGCTATGTTGCCAGTAATGATTCCTTGGCATCTAATTCAGGGAATTGCACTTGTACAACTATATATTGAAGAGCGTTTTGTTGAGCCACCTCGAATAGACCGTTTGCCATATAGTCTATTATATCATCAGACTATGAGTACACTTACATCCCTTGGTGAAATGACACCTGCAGAGCTTGCTTCCCGTGTCTTGTCTCTCTCTGCTTTTCGTCGTATAACTCAGGATGATTATAAAATTCTTCTTCGTCATCTAATTGAGACTGAACATATAGCTCGTACAGAAAATGGCGGTTTAATCGTTGGAGTTGAAGGAGAACCAATAGTAAATAATTACAAATTTTATGCAGTATTTCAGGAAAATATAGAATATACTGTATTTGCAGATTCAAAACAACTTGGAACAATTGTCAAGCCTCCGCCTGTTGGTGATAAAATAGCCATAGCTGGTCGAGTTTGGGTAGTGGAAGATGTCGATCATCTACATAAAAAAGTTTATTGTAGTTTAGTTAAGGGAAATATACCTGCCTATTTTGGAGATGTTCCTGGTGATATACACACTAAAATTTTAGAGAGAATGTATGGTGTTCTTTCTGAAAACAAAAATTATCCTTATCTTATGAGACACGCTGTTTGCCGTCTTGAAGATGCAAGGGAGATATTTAAAAAGGCTGGTATTATAAATCGTCCTCTTATCCATTTAGGTGGAAATATGTGGGTACTTTTCCCTTGGTTGGGGACTTATGCTTTCATGGCACTCGAACGATTCTTAAAAATAAAGTGTATAAATCGTCTTGGTCTTAAAGGAATAAATTCTACTGAGCCATATTATATTCAATTCACTATGAAAGTAACTGAAGAAGAATTTTACTACATCGTATGTGAAGAGGCTAAAAAAGAATTTGATCCAATGGAACTTGTTTATCCAAAAGAGAATCCTGTTTTTGAAAAATATGATGAATATGTTCCTGAAGAATTAGTCCACAAAGGTTTTGCCTATGGTGTTTTGGATATAAAAGGAATGAAAAAAAGAGTTTTGGGGTGGAAATTTTTTAAAAAATGATTGATATTATATTATTTCCTTCAAGTTATTTCAATACAAAAAAAGTTGATGAAGATTTGCAACAGGAGTATAATGCTATTTTATCAACTGGTCTATGTGAACTACTCGGCTACAAGTAGCCGAGTAGTTCACATCTGAGAATATAGAAAGAGAAAATATTTTTTTTGTAGAAATACAAAATTAAAAGAAAAATGAGCTTTCTTAATCTATGAAGGATAAATTGAAATTGCCTGTAAGAACTAAGTTAGTGAAAAAATATAGGGGGCAATGATAAAAAGAAAATAAATGAGGGAGGAAAAATGAAACAGCAGTATATTAATGGATTTATTTTTGGGGTAATTACAGGGTGTATAATGTTACTATTTTTGACAAAAGGTGTTGATGGGAGAGAAAATATGACAAATTTAATATCGTTGTTTGGTAATAAAAAAATAGTTGGAAAAAACATTGCTATTAGTGATATTACAGAATTTTATTATACTTATGCTACTTCTACAAATCCACCTGATTATCAGAGATATCATTTTTATATCAAAAATGGAGAGTATTTTTTTTATCATGAAAAAAGAGAGGGAAAACATTGGCCATTAAGAGAAAATGATAAAACTGTTTTTGGTTCTGTTAAATTATCTGAAGCTGAATGGACGACATTTTTTGATTATTTGAAAGGTGGAAAAGTAAAAAATAGAGAAGAATCTCTCGAATGTGGAGATTCTGGTCCTTGGTTATACCTTTACTGGAAAGGTGATAAATCTAAATGTCAAGAATTTTCATTTGAATCTTTTGAGAAAAAAACAGCTTTTGAAGAGTTTTGCTTCAAATTAAAAAAATCACAAAAAGAAGTGCTAGGGGATAGAAAAAATATTACATTAAAAATTAATGATGAAATAATTCCTGTTGTTTGGGAAAATAATAAGTCTGTTGAACGATTGAAAGAACAACTGAATCAAAAAGATGTTGTTGTCAAAATGTCGATGTATGGCGGATTTGAGCAAGTTGGTTCACTTGGTTTTTCACTTCCGAGAGAAGATAAAAATATAAATACTGTTGCTGGTGATATTGTCTTGTATTCAGGAAATCAGATTGTTGTTTTTTATGGTTCAAATTCATGGAGTTATACA
>JBGUKW010000099.1:0-2560 GCA_045114665.1 Candidatus Xenobia bacterium
ATATTTTTTTATTTTTTTTTCAAAAAAAAATAACGGACTTTCATCTCGGATACAAGTAACCGAGAATTCCCGTCCGTTTTCTTAAAATGTTCTACTATATCTGTTTAATAAATTACTAAATTAAAATTAAGCACTTGAGATATTAGAAGACCAAAAAATATAAAAATAAAATTTAGCAACAGGTTTTATCAATAACATTATTTATTTGTTGTTTTAGACCTATTCGATTAATAACAATATATACAACATTCCCCTTTTTTATCATCAAATAAAAAATTTCGTTTTCACCGCTAAAAATCCTTTATAGTAGTAAATAGAAAGGATATTATGTAAAAAAAAAAGCACCTACTTTTATATAAAAATAAGTGCTGTAAAAAGTTTAACTTAGAAAATTATTTTCTAAAATTTGCCTAAAAGTTAATATTATTCATAAAAAAATCTTCCGAAACGTTCGTTAAATCTTTTTCTTTTTTGATATTCATATTCAGTTGGAGCTGCTTCTGCATAAGACTCAAACATAAATTTCCAAAAAGCTTTTCCTGCTTTTTCTCTTTGTATTCTTGCTTGTTCAGACCAATATTTAGCTTTATTAGGGTCTTTCTTTAAAACTATTCCATTTTCATATAAATAAGCAAGTTTTTCTTGTGCATTAGCATCTCCTTTTTGTGCTAATCTTTTTAAATCTGGGATTTCTTTTTGTATTTCTTGTTTTGAAACACTTGCTTTAGCTTGTAAATTTCCTTGTGCTGCAGATTGTTTATAAAGTTCCATTGCTTTATCATTATCTTTTGGAACACCTATACCATTTGCATACATAGAACCTAACATATATTGAGCTTTATCATTTCCTTGCTCAGCTGATTTTTTATACCAATAAACAGCTTTAGACAGATCCTTCTGAACACCTTTTCCTGTCTCATACCTATATGCAAGCATATATTGTGCCTTATCATTTCCCTGTTTTGCTGATTTTGTAAACCAATTTACAGCATTTGCATAATTCTTTTCTACTCCCATACCTCTTAGATACATAACACCAAGAAGATATTGAGCTTCTGAATCATTTTGTTCTACAGCTATTTTCTTTAACCAATAAAAAGCATTTGTATAATTTTTTTCTACTCCAGCAGTTTCATCTCCACGAAAATACATCAATGCAAGCATATATTGAGCTTTATAGTTACCTGTAGTAGCAGATTTTTTTAATAAGTCTATTGCTTGCTCATATTTACCTTCTTCATAGTATTTTTTTATAAGTTTATATTGGTCTTCTTTATTGCCTGATTGAGCTGATTTTTCTAAATTGATATCTGCTATCATTTTCTTAGCTTTCTCATAGCCTTGATCTGCTGATTTATTTAGCCAATAAAGCCCTTCTTGATCATCTTTAGCAGTGCCTTTTCCATTTATGTACATTTCTCCAAGATTAAATTGAGCGACTTCATTGCCATATTCAGCACCTTCTTTAGTCCAATAAAATGCTTTATTATAATCTTGTCCTGTACCATATCCATTATAATACATATGTCCAAGATTAATTTTAGAATTCATATTACCTAATTCTGCAGATTCACGATATAAGTCAAAAGCTCTATTATAATCCTTATCAACTCCAAGACCTAAATAATACATATTACCCAATTTACACATAGCATCTGGATTTTTATTTTCAGCCAATCTATTATACCAATATCCAGCATTTTTATAGTCTTTTCTTTCAGTATATCTATTAGCAAGAATTAACTGTGCATCTTGATTTCCTATATCAGCAACAGTTTTGAGTAAGTCCTCATTCTCAAGATACTTTTTAGCTCCAGTATGTCCTTTGTCTGATGCTATTTTGAAAAATTCAAAGGCTTTATCATAATTTTTTTCAACGCCTCTTTCACCTTTATAAAGCAAAACACCAAGTATATATATAGCATCTGCATTTCCCTGCTCTGCAGACTTATTAAACCATTCTATAGCTTTTCCATTATCTTTTACATAAGTTCTCTGTGATAGACCATCTAAGCCACCAGATAAAAATTTACCTATGCCTCTTTCAGGAACTAATCCATCAGCATACATTACACCAAGCCAATATTGTGCATCTGAATTTCCTGCATTTGCTGCTTTGCTAAATAAATCAAATGCTTTACCATAATCCTTTTGAACGCCTTTTCCATCAAGATATATACGAGCCAATGATGTTTGAGCCTTAGAATCACCTTGATCGGCTAATCGTTGAAGATCGTCCATAGTTCCTGCTTGTACATTCAAATAAAATGCAAAAAATAAAATCAATGTAAAAAATAAGGATTTTATTTTTTTTATTTGACTACCCATAATATTTTACTCCTTATCATAAAAAAATCTGATAAAATAAATTTTATCAAATCCAATATGACAGGAATTGTCATTTTTTAAAAAATTTATTTTTTTTTTATATTACAGCAATTTTCAAGATTAGATTCTTTAGCAATGTCTGTAACTATAGTTTTTAAAGAGGTTTTTTCCCAAGGCTTGTTTTTTATTTCTCTACTTGCTGTTGAAACAATAGGTAAAGCTCTTGCCCTTA
>JBGUKW010000100.1:0-2943 GCA_045114665.1 Candidatus Xenobia bacterium
AGCCCCTATTGCATCAAGGGCTGAATCTGCGTAAAAAATCCTTGCAAGCCCCATATCTGTTACTTTAATATCTCCATTTGGTGTCAAAATTATATTTCCCATATTAAATTCTTTAAAAAATACAGGAGGAATCTTTTGAGAAGATAAATACATAAACAAATCTGCAATCTGCAATCCCCAATTAACAACTTGTTCCTCAAGAAACGGCTCAACTCGACTTTCAAGTAAAGAACTCAAATCAGCTCCTGGAATAAAATCTCTTACAATGTATAAATAAATTCCATCTGCAAAAAAATCTATAACTTTTGCAAAAACAGGATGAGATAATCTTGAAAGGATTGACGATTCTTTTAAAAATTTATTTGTAATTGACATCCTCTCAATTGGATTATTAGATACTGTTTGCATTTCTCTTATAGCCCAAAATCTACCTGGCATGTGAATATCTTGACTGTAATATATATTCACTATAGGAGCTTCATATATCGTTCTTTCAATCTTATATCTTGATTTTAAAATACTTCCAGAACTTAAAATAGAAGACATATTTAAACCTAAAAAATATAATATTATAAAAAATAGTTAATTTGTCATATTTCGCCTAAAGAGATTGAAAACCTCCCTAAATTCAACAAGAAAACAAGTAAAGGAATTATTTTTTTTTTTCAGAATAGTTTTTTATTTACTTATAGCAGAAAGAGGCTAAAATTACTTTGATAACAAAATTTGAATTTGAAAAAGAATTAAATGACAGACAATTAGAAGCTGTTTTGGCAACAGATGGTCCACTTTTAATATTAGCAGGTGCTGGAAGTGGAAAAACAAGGGTTCTGATGTATAAAATAGCTTGGTTAATAGAAACAGGTTCAGCTCGCCCAAGTGAAATATTAGCCGTAACATTCACAAATAAAGCAGCAGATGAGATGAAATCAAGAATTGCAAAAATGCTTCCTAATTGTAATTTTCCTTATGTAAATACATTTCACTCATTTTGTGTAAAAGTTTTAAGAGCTTCTAATATAGAAGACCAATTTAATATATATGATGACTCAGATAAAAGGTCTCTACTTAAAGACATTATAAAGCAGATGGAATTAGATGAAAACGAGTATTCACCTGCAAAAATATCTTCAATAATATCGAGTTATAAAAATAGAATGCAAGGTCCAGAAGATATTGAACAAACAAGAGTTGAAAGCATGAATTTAGCAAATATTTATAAAACTTATATAAAAAAAATGCAATCAAACAATGCTTTTGATTTTGACGATCTCATAATAAATGGATACAAAGCATTTAAAAATAATGATCCATTCGCTGACAATTTAAGAAGAAAATTTAAATATATTCTAATAGATGAGTACCAAGACATAAATACAGCTCAATATATGTTGGTTCAAGAGATATGTAGAGAAAATAAAAATATAACTGTTGTTGGTGACGATGATCAGAGTATTTATCGTTTTAGAGGAGCAGATATGTCTATAATGCTCCGTTTTGAAAAAGACTATCCAGATGCAAAAGTTGTAAGATTAGAACAAAACTATAGATCTACTGGTAAAATACTTGAAGCAGCAAATGCCCTGATGACTAACAACAAAATGAGAAAGAAAAAAACACTGTGGACAGATAAGGGAGATGGTGAAAAAATTAATCTGATGATATATCAAGACGGAAAAACAGAAGCCCACAGCGTCATAATGAAAATAAAAGAATTATACAAAAGCAATCAGTATAAATATGGAGATTTTGCGGTATTATACAGAACAAATGCTCAATCAAGACTTTTCGAAGAAGCATGTCGCCAAGAGGGAATTCCATATAGAATAATAGGGGCAAATTCTTTTTACAATGCCAAAGAAATAAAAGACATAACGGCATATTTGCATTTAGTATTAAATAAGAAAGACAATGTAGCATTTAAAAGGGTAATAAATGTTCCAAAAAGAGGAATTGGAGATTCTGCAATAAAACGAATAGAAGAATATGCAGAAGCAAGCGAAATTTCTCTTTTTGAAGCTATTGAGGAAATGGTCGGTTTTAGTGCAAAACAGACAGAAGAAATAGAAAAATTCATAAAATTAATTAAAGATACAAGCGAAATAGCAGAACAAGCCGATGCCTATACAGCTGTAAAATTTTTGATAGATGAATCAAAAATAAAGGCTAGTTTTTACAATGAAGAAGGCGAATTGATAAGTGCTGAATACCTAAACAGAGAGGCAAATGTTGATGAATTTATAAACTCTGCACAAGATTATATCACAACTTATGTTGATACATCCCTTGCAGGATTTATGGCAAATATATCCCTTCAATCTGATTTAGATCATTATGACGAAAATGAAGGAACTGTCAGTCTTATGACTTTCCATTTAACAAAAGGTCTTGAATTTCCAGTTGTATTTTTGACAGGAATTGAAGATAAGATTATTCCACATTTTATGTCTATATCAAGTCAATCTGGAATTGAAGAAGAGAGAAGACTTTTCTATGTTGGAATAACAAGAGCAGAGAAACTACTATTTATGACCTATGCCCTTAAGAGAATGAACAGAGGCATGATGGATTATTCAGTACCTTCAAGATTCCTTTCAGAAATTCCACAAAGCTGTATCAAAAAAATAGAAGACAGAAAAATTCCACCGAGAAGTATTGTTGGAAAATATCAAAAATCATTTGCTATTTCATCCCTAAAAGGTCAGAGAAATATATTTGATGATTCTGGAATGAGTAAATCACAAGAAGTATCATTTGAATCAGGAGATCAAGTAAAACATCTAATTTTTGGTAAAGGAATTGTTCTTTCATCAAACAATGGGACTTCTAAAGTCGATTTTATTGGAAAAGGAGTAAAGACAATAGTAAATTCGTTTTTGAGCAAAATTTAGGGGCAAAATTGTTTATTTAGTTTAACTCGTTGTGCTAGTTAATTCAAAAAAA
>JBGUKW010000101.1:0-12969 GCA_045114665.1 Candidatus Xenobia bacterium
CAAAATGTAGAAGAAGCAGAAAAAATATTTTATAATTCTGAAACATTTAAGCTATTACAAGATATTACCACTGGCTTATATAAAGAAGATATAAATTTTATTCGTGATATTTTTAGAGATGAGATAACATACGGAGTAGTTCTCCAGAGAGAATATCTCAATTTTAAAAGAACATTGGATAAACTAAAAGATACGAATAAAATGCCCAATAGAGAAAAAGAAATAGAAGAATATGAAAATTTTTTATATAAAAAACATAATGCATTTTGGGAAGAAGAGAGAAAAAAAGAAATAAGTAGTGAATCAATGGATTCTGAAGCAGAAGAAAAGGCTATTTTGAAGTTAATGAAAGATAATGGAATTTATAGATTTTCTGCAGAAGATGTATTATATAAATACCATACAATAGAAACAGTCAAAAAATTAATAGATATGACAGCTGAAAAAGTTGTTTTACTAATAATGAAAGACATTGGATTAACTAAAGAAGAATCAGAAAATTTATTATATAAATCCACAGTGTATCAATCAATACAAGACATAGACACTGGATTATATGAAGAAGTTGTTGATTTTATTTATGAAACTATGTTACAAGATGAAATGAAATATGGATATATTGTCCAAAGGGAATTTTAAAAGGCACAACAAAAAACAACATAGCTTGTCTGAATAACCATTCAGGCAAGCTATGTTGTTTTTGTAAAAGTACAATAACTTTGTAAACAAAATAAAATTTATATATTTAATGTTAATTTTGAACTAAACTTAAAATTTTTATTTTCCTAAATTTTGAGTGTTTTATAATAAATCAACATTAAGCAGAAAATAAAAGTCTCCCTTTAAGGGAGATTTAGAGGGTAGCCCAAAACATAAGGTGCTGGATAGCACCGAGAGATGATCCCCTCAAGACTGAGAGGTAGGGGAGTTGAAACCTATTTTTTCATTTTTATTACTTCTTCAGCCATTGCCTCTGGAAGTCTTTCATAATCCAAGAACTCCATTGAGAAATTGGCTTTTCCGCTACTCAAACTTCTTATCAAATAAACAAGTAAAGAATATATATTTTGCCATGTAGCCTATATACTTAATTATAGCCTTAAATTTGGATTATATAGTAGAATATAAGTATAATATATAGTTGAACAATTTTTTACATAAAAATTCATATTTTTGAAATAGTTTTTTAACAAGAATGTAATTTTTCTTTATTGTTATCATTTTGTTTTTATGCTATGTTATTTTTGTAAGTTAAATTTTTGATTGCTAAAAAATAAATTTTATTATGGAGGTAGTTTTATTATGATTAATACATTAGATGATTTCAAAAAAAAGTATTTAGAAATATGTAATATGGGATGGATTAAAACACATCGCTCTGGTCCTACTGGAATTGGCAAAACATTGGAAGACCTTCTTGATATTAAAGAAAACAATATTAATGGTCCAGATTTTGGCGATTATGAATTGAAATCTTGCAGAATAAAATCAGATAGCATGCTTACAATTTTTACAAAAGCTCCTCTGCCTAAAGGTGTAATAAGTTTATTGCGTCTAGCCTTTGGTTATTCATTCCATTATGTATATAATGATGATAAAATTCTTCATGCCACATTATCAGCTAATAAGTTTACTAAAATTGAAAATACAGGTCGAAGTTTAAAAATATCCTGTTTCCCCTCTAAGATATGTATTATTGCAGATGATAATATTGAACGGGCATATTGGATGAAGGAGGATTTGAAAAATGTCTTTGAAAAAAAATATAAGAGCAAACTTATATATGCCAAAGCAGAATCCAGAGGGAATGGGGAAAAGGAAGAATTTCACTTTGTTGAAGCATATGAGCTTTCTGGTTTTAATTATGATAATTTTGTATATCTTCTAGAACAGGGGAAGATTTATATAGATTTACGAATAGGGATGTATGGTGATGGTCCCAAACAAGGTCAGACTCACGATCATGGTACAGCATTCCGTATCAAAAATGATGACCTACAGCTCTTGTTTACAATTTGCAATCAGATTATATAACAATAGAACAGGAATCTTGTATGTAAAAAAAATATCTGGTGGTTTAATCTCTGATGAAAAATTCAAGTATGCAATAAAGAAAATAGAAAAAATGACAAAGTTTTACTAAATTTATAAGCTCCACTAATACATTGTTTGTTTTAGTGGAGCTTTTGTGTTTTAATTCTTGCGAAGTATAATAATGTGTTCCATTGTTATTGTTGAGTTTGTTACACCTCTAATATTAGTAGGTGAATTTTGTGATGGCATTACCTTGTTAGAAATATTACGCTCAATATTAAATATTGGTGTTAATCCATACTGAGTAGCTAATTCGGTTATAATGACATCTGTTTTGAGAAGTTCATTTTTTACAGTTCTATTTCCAACTATCCAAAATTGGTATCCATTAGAACGAGTCTTTGACGAAATGGTCTTTATAGATGTGTCAAGGTCTGCGTAGAAGCTGTAAACATCCCCTGCACGTTCAACATCTATGTCTTTAATTCTATCCAATGATTCTCGTAATGTAGCACTTTGTAAATTAAATTCAAATCCATTTCGATATTTTCTCCCCCCCATCAATGATCTATCTATAGCAATAATCTCTTTTTCATTTAAATCAAAAAGATTAATCCATTGAAGTGATAGTCTACTATATTCTCCGTAAGCAACGGTTGTACGACTATCTCCATAAGGTGGTGAAGTGATTATAATATCGTAAGTATCATCAGGTACATCTTTTAAAGAACAGGAATCATTTCTGAAAATTGAAATATTAGTATTTACACCAATTTTATCAAGTAATTCGCAGAAACATTGCATTTTTTCTATATTTCTGAATAGTATCTTTTTAAACTCACTAACAACATCAGGATTGAATTTCTGTACCTTTGTTGCTGGCATGCGAAACATTTTAAATTCACTATTGCGACGATTTGATACTAATCGAATACTTTCGCTAAAGGCTACAAAGATAAAATTACGGATATCTTCATTTGTAATCTTTTCTATTTCAGATTTAATAATCGAAAGTTCAAGAATAATACGGGGACGAAACCAATAACCAATATTTTTGAAATCTGGAATATTAATATCCAAGTTGTTTTTATTGCAAAATTGCTTTAAATACTTAGGAGCTTCATCTCCCCACCCCTTTTTGCCAGTAATATCTAATCCTATGATATCAATAATATAAGAATCAACCAAATCTAAAGCCCACAACAATTCTTTTCTGTGTGATGATATTTGTGACAAAAGCTCCTCTATTACTTTGATTAGTATATCATGCTCTATGGGAGTAGTTTTAACTTTAGTTAAAAGCAATGCAAGTGGATTTATATCATTTCCTGCAACTGTTTCAATACCATTAAGGAGACCTTCGACAAGAACAGTTCCAGAACCAGCAAATGGATCAAATAAAGCATGAACAGGTTTAATATCCTTAACTAATCTAATTATGTTACGGCTTATCGGACTAATCATCATCGCTGGATAATTATGAAAACCATGAGTATATTCCTTTGTATCGTCTTTTTTAAAATCCCAATAATCAATAGGTAGTGATTTAAGTTTTTCGATTAACAATTTGTCTTTTGGTGTGAGTTTAATGCTTTTTTTATTAGGCATTGACCAGATGCGTTCTATCCTAATATTGTTTGTATTATTGTCTTTCAAAATGAACCTCCTGATTTTTCTCTGGCGTTAAGAGTAGAGTATTGTTTTTCTTATCCAAGAAAATTTTCATCTTAGTCTTCCCCTTCTCAAGATTCATATTTTCTAAGATACTTTTTGGAAGTCTTATTCTCATATCCTGCTGAAGGAGATAAGAATCAAGATATATGAGATCGTTTTTCATAAGATTTCTCCTTTCTTCGATTTTCTTAATTATAGCATAATATCAGTCTAAAATCAACCTAAATTTAGTTTTTTTTAAAAATATTTTTGACTTTTCTTTTCAAATATTACATGAAGGGATATATATTTTACTTTAAGTACAAATAAACAGCCCATAGCTTGTCTGAACAACTATTCAGACCAAACTATGGGCTGTTTTACTCTACGATACTCTCTATTTATTTCTTTTCATTAGCCATCTTCACCACTTCTTCAGCCATTGATTCTGGAAGTCTTTCATAATCCAAAAATTCCATTGAGAAATTAGCTCTTCCACTACTCAAACTTCTTAATGTTGTTGCATAGCCGAACATCTCTTTTAGAGGTACAGTTCCATTAATTTTTTGAGAACCTTTTCTAAATCTTCTCATATTTGAAACTTTTCCTCTTCTTCTTGTGAGATCTCCAATAATATCGCCTAAATATGCGTCAGGTGAGTTTATTTCTATCTTCATTATTGGTTCAAGAAGAACAGGACAAGCCTGCTTAAATGCGTCTTTAAATGCCATTGAACCACAAGTTCTGAATGCCATTTCTGAAGAATCGACAGGGTGATAAGAACCATCGAGAAGTGTAACTTTGACATCAACTACAGGATATTTTGCTATTGTTCCTTCTTCGAGTGCGTCAATGACACCTTTTTCTACAGCTGGAATATATTCTCTTGGAATATCTCCGCCTTTGACAACTTCGTTAAATTCAAATCCTTTGCCTGGGTTTGGCTCGATTCTGATTATGCAATGAGCATAATGACCTTTACCACCAGTCTGTTTAGCATATTTTGTATTTGAATTTCCTTCTGTTGTGATTGTCTCTCTGTAGGAGATTGAAGGCTCGCCTGCTTGAACAGGTACTTTAAATTCAGTTCTGATTCTGTCAATTATTATTTCAAGATGAAGTTCTCCCATTCCAGATATAATAGCCTCCTCTGTCTCTTCGTCAAAATGATAAGAGAATGAAGGATCTTCAAGATGAAGTTTATTTAGAGCATTTCCAAGTTTATCTCTTTCCTGTCTTGAATTAACTATTGCTTTTACACTTATGACTGCAGGTGGAACAGTGATATTTTCAAGAATAATTGGTGAATTTTGATCGCAGAGAGTGTCGCCAGTTGTTGTTGATTTCATACCAATGAGAGCTATAATATCTCCAGCCTGTGCTTCCTCTATTTCTTCTCTGTCTTTTGCAAAAATTCTCAAAATTCTGCCAATTCTCTCTCTTTTTTTCTTTGTTGAATTCCAAATCATGTCCCCTGTCTTAATTTTACCTGAGTAAATTCTTATAAATGTCTGTTGACCTACAAATGGATCATGAATGATTTTAAATGCAAGAGCAGAGAATGGAGCAGAGGAAACAGGTTGTCTTGTAAGTGATTTGTCTTTGTCATCAGGACTGTATCCAAGAACTTTACCAGCTTCTGTAGGAGCAGGTAAGTAGTCAACTATTGCATCGAGAAGAGGTTGAATTCCCATATTTTTATAGGCAGCTCCACAAAATACAGGAGTGAAAAGTGCTTTGTGAACACAATCAGCAGTTACTTTTCTTATCAAATCTGATGATATTTCAGAATCTTTTCCTTCAAGATATTGTTCCATTATCTCATCATTGAATTCTGACAACTTTTCGAGCATTATATTTCTGTATTTTTTTGCACTTTCGAGGAGTTCTTCAGGAATATCTTTTACTCCATTGCTTCCCTCTTCATAAGAAACTAAAATCATGTCGATTAAATCGACCATTCCCAAGAAATCTCCATCTTTATACCATGGAATTTGATATCTTACAGGATTTGCTCCTAACATCTCATCCATCATATCAATAGTTTTATTAAAATCTGCTCCTTCACGGTCCATTTTGTTGATAAAGGCGATGTGAGGAGTTCCAAATTTTTGTGCTTGATTCCAAACTGTCTCTGATTGTGGTTGGACACCACCTACAGCACAAAATACTGCAACAACTCCGTCAAGGACTCTTAGAGATCTTTCGACTTCAAGCATGAAATCGACATGACCAGGAGTGTCAATTAAATTTAATCTGTGTTCTCTCCAATTACAGCATATTGAAGCAGAGGCAATCGTGATTCCTCTTTCTTGTTCTTGTTTCATGAAGTCCATTGTTGCTTCGCCATTGTGGACTTCTCCTAATTTTCTCAAAAAACCAGTATAGAATAAAATTCTTTCTGATACTGTTGTTTTTCCAGCATCTATGTGGGCTATTATTCCAAAATTTCTTACTTTACTTAATGACATATTTATTCCTTATATATATATTATCTCTTCTCTTATATTTACTTTAATTTTGAATTATGCCATTTTTCACAAAATATGTCAAGACTTTTTTGTATTTTTTTGTAATTAACTCGTTTGCTAGTTAATTAATATTTTAAAATCTGCCCAAGAAAGCCTCGCAATGACAAAGTAGCAGTATATAGACATATATTTGATAGTTTTCGACAACTTTTTATTTACTTATTTTTTTTGAATCAACTAGCAAAGGCGTTGCAATTATAATTATATAGTACGGAAAAAGAGAGCTATTGAAATCTTATACCCAAAAAGTGGATGAAGCAGAAAATAAAATAAGCAGTATTTTTGAAAATTATAATAAATGAAAATATTTTTATTTTTGTAACATTTTGTTAATTGAATTATTTAAATAAGTGTGTTATATTATAAATGTCATATTGACATGTTTTTTTATATAATTACAGGTGATTTTGCTGGATTATTATAAAAAATTAGAGAAAGGAGAAGTTGCTCAAAAAATATATTTTAAGATTGTAGATATTATTTATCTACTATGTAGCTGTAGAGATATTTAAGAGTCTATAATTTGATAGTGAAGAGTTTTTTTGATTATCAATGAATTATATTTGATTGTTTTTTGAGTGGCAGTTATATAGATTATGTTAGGAATGAATATGGGATTTGTACCAGGCTTTATGCCTCCACCACCTCCACCAATGGGAATGCCTATTGGATTTGGTGGAATGAGACCTCTTGGAATGCCAATGATTGGCAGACCATTTGTCATGGGTTGTGGCGGTCTTGCTGGCGGTCTTCTCGGTGCTAATTTAGGTGGAATGACAGGAACCATGGTTGGCGGAGGACTCGGAAGCCAAATAGGTGGAATGCTCGGACATAGTATCGGTGGATTTAGTGGTGCTGCTCTCGGTTCAGCTTTAGGTGCATTTACAGGCGGAATGCTTGGTGGTGCTGTTGGAAGTCATGTCGGTTGGAATGTAGGTTCTGGAATGATTTTCTAAATTAAGCCTTTTATAATGAGTTTTGAATGGCTGTCATAACTCCTTAGCTATGACAGCTCATTTATTTTTATTATTTTCTTTGTTCTTGACATTCTTGTTATATTTTGATAATATTAAGAAGTTTTTTTTTGGGAGGATAAACTCAATGACTCAAGACCCACTTTTTGAATTGACTCGTTCGCCTCAGCTCAATGTTCTTATTAATAGAACAAAAGAATTTTATGAAAATACTATAACAGATGCCGAGTTTAAGGAAAGTATAAAGACATTAAATTCATTTAGAAGAGAATTTAGATCATTTTTGAGAGAGCAGATAAAGTTTAATGCTATGACTTCTACTATGAAGCAACAGACAGAAATTATTGAACAGTCTCTTGAGAAAATCAGAGAAGGTCTTGAAGAAATGTATTCTTATTTCAATGATAGAAAACAGGAACACATAGATTCAGGACTTACAAAATGCAAATCTGCTTTTGAAAAATTACATGACTCTATTGAATCAATACAAAAAGAGGAAAAAGATACCCAAAAAACTTATTCTAAAGCTCCTCTTCAGAATGAATTAATGAGAATTGGCTATGCTTTAATTGATGGCAAAGTATCTCCTGATGCTTTTAAAATCAAACTCGATTCTTTGAAAAATTCACTTAGAATGTATTATGGTTATTTTGATAAAATAGTTCCTC
The DNA here is from genome assembly GCA_045114665.1 of Candidatus Xenobia bacterium. Taxonomy (GTDB): domain Bacteria; phylum Vulcanimicrobiota; class CADAWZ01; order CADAWZ01; family CADAWZ01; genus CADAWZ01. The sequence continues at coordinate 7,861 of JBGUKW010000101.1, forward strand.
AATCTTCAGAAGCAGAATTTTTTAAAGAAAATGGTTCTATAATAAAAAGTTGTGTCAGAGATTATATAAAAGCCCTTGAAGAAGTAGGTGTATTTTTTAAGGATTTGAATACCGAACATATAAAAGTTGGGCTACAAAAATCAAATGAAGCTGCTGAAAAATTGATGGATTTTCAAAATCGTTTAAATGAGCTAAAATCTGTCAAAAATTGTTTTAGATGTGGCACAAAAAATTTGGCTTCTGCTAAAATTTGTTCATCCTGTGGAGCAACTCTCCCTGTTATTGGTGACGAAGAAGGCGGAGAAAACATAGATGTTAGAGTTGATGAAGATAATAACATAAATAATACAAATCATGTTCAGACAGAACTTACAAAAAAAGTGTCTGATCTCGTTGCAGATTTCAAAAGTAGAAAAATATCTTCATCAGAAGCAAAGAAAAATTTGAGTCAAATAATAGATTCAGTTGTGCAAACTAAAAAAGATAAGGATAAATTTAAACTTCCGAGTGATTTAAGTGAAGATAATGAATATACATCAATATTTAACAAAATGGAAAATTTGATGATTTCTGGATTAAATGAAATGGAAGATGGTTTGAGAAAAATTGAATCTTGTTTTGAAATTGAAGATGACTCTCAAATTGATTTTGCTCTTGAACAATTCTTTTTTGGAGCTGATAACCTCTCAAAAGTTGTCGTTATGTCAGAGAGTTTAAAAGATAGTTAAATGGAATCAACTGAGATATTTCAGAAAATATTTAAAGAAAAGTTAATTTTAAATTCGAGTAAATTACATTTCATATCTTCTATTATGTCTTGTTTTAGAGATATACCTTATGAAAATATTTCTAAAATAAATTTGTCAAAACCTACATTGAGAACTCCAGATATTGTTATGCATGATTTTGAAAAGTTTGGATTAGGTGGAACTTGTTTTTCCCTAACTTGGCTTTTAAAAGTCATGCTTAATTATTTTGGGGAAGAATTTGCAGTATATTCAGCAGATCGAACTTATGGAGAAAATACACATTGTGCAGGAGTTTGGACTGATTTAAATGGCGATAAATATCTCCTCGATGTCGGTTATCTTATTTTTACCCCCGTTTTAATTCCTCAAAATGAAAAAGAATCAGAATTTTCTTTTGGTTCTTTTGATTTTAAAATTGTCAATTCAAATTCAAGACTTCAAGTTTATTCAAAGACAAAAAATGCTGATTATAAGTTTCGTTATGTCATAAAAATGGATAAAATTTCAGATTCAGATTTTATGGATATATGGATAAAAAGTTTTGAATTTGCTATGATGAACAATATTATTGTCAATAAATATTTAGGTTCTGATTTGGTTTATATAAAAGATTGTAGAATAAATTTTGCAGGAAAAGCAAAAAAAGTTTCACAAGATGAAGCTATCAATTTTATTTCTGAATTGGGAATTTCATCAACAGAAACAAAAAAGGCTTTTGATAAAATACAAAATGGAAAAAATTAAATTATTTTACGCAATATTATTTAATGACACAGATTTATTGGAAAAGGCAAAAGAGCTTCTTATAAAAAAATGGGGAGCTATTGATTTCATCAGTAAACCATTTCCTTTTGATGGTACTTCATATTATGAGCCAGAGATGGGAAAAGGTCTCTCGAGAATTTTTGTCTCTTTTGATGAATTACAGCCACCTTCTATTTTGCCTGAATCAAAAAATGTTGCAACTGAGATTGAAAATATTTTTGCTATTGATGGAAAAAGAAAAATAAATCTCGATCCAGGTTATCTTGATTATGCAAAACTTGTGCTTGTAAGTGGAAAATATGCTCCACATAAACTTTGGATAGCAGATGGCATGTATGCAGATTTTACACTTATCTATTCAAAGGGAAAATTTCAAAAATTCAACTGGACTTTTCCTGATTTTGCAAAAGGCATTTATGATTCATCTCTTTTAAAAATTAGAGATTTGTATAAAAAGAAAGTGAATTCTTTGTCAAAAACATAGTGAAAAGATTTTTTTCTATCTAAGAAAAATAGAGGAGGTTTTATGAAAAAACAATATAAGCTTGCGACTTTCTTAATTATTTTGTGTTTGTGTTTTTTTTGTTACATGGTTTAATAAAAATATACAATCAAAAAACATAACTGTTTCATCAGTTGACTGGGATGATGATAATGTTTAATAAAAATATACAATCAAAAAATATCACTGTTGGCGATTATATAAAATTTGGCAGTTATTCACAGACTGCAAGTGGCCAAGTTCAGCCTATAGAATGGCAGGTATTGTTAATAGAAAATAATAAAATGCTTGTCATTTCTCGCTATGGTCTTGAAACGAGGCGTTTTGATCCATCTTCGCAAGTTTGGTCAAATAGTGAAATTCGCCAGTGGTTAAATGGTGAGTTTTATAATAAAGCATTTACAGAGCAAGAGAAGAAATCGATAAATCTTTCTAATCTTTCAGATGTAAGGACAACTGATCATGTTTTTCTTTTGAGTAGGGACGAGGCAGGAAAATATTTTTCTAATAATGAAGCGAGAAAATGCGAGCCTACTGAATATGCTAAAAAAAATGGTGCAGATGTTAGGAATGGTTATATTTGGTGGTGGCTTCGTTCTCCTGATCCTGATTTTAGTGGAAATGTTTATTGTGTCAATATTGACGGTTATATCATCTACGGCAACGGTGTTAGTTATGCTGATGTTGTTGTTCGTTCCGCTCTATGGATCAATCTTTAATCTTTTAAATCAAGCTCCTTAATTTTTAAAAAATTAAGGAGAAAAAAATTGCGTTAGGTGCTAATCTTGCACCCTTTTGGGCGCTAATTTTTGATTATTATAATTTTGTTTATATCTCGAAAATATGTATAATATTGAAGAATATGCGACATTGGGAAATAGAATCTGGAAAGCATTAAAAGTTGGCAATATTGAAAATGTAGTAAAATTATTTAATCAAGCATTAAAGCCAATTCCTTACGACGATTTTTCTGAAAACAAAGAAAAAAATATTAAAAATAGCGAAGCAGAACGAGGAGAATATTGGTATCGTTCATTATTTATGATGTTATTAAATGCCACAGGATTAACTGCTTATCCTGAGCCTCATGATTTTCAAGGTCGTTCTGATTTTGTGATTCAATTTGAAGACCACATAATAATTATTGAGTTTAAATTTGCAAAAAAATCTTCTGAAGTTGCAAAAATGCGGAAACAAGGTGAAGAGCAAGTAGCTAAATATGCAGAGACTTATGGAGATATAGACTTCTTTATAAATGAAGGAGAAAAAAAATAAATAACAAAAAAGTAATTACAGCCGTTTTTGTTGCAGATGATGAAATAAGGCAGATTGTGATTTGAAGAGATTGTGAAAAAACTTGATTCTTTTTTGACAAAAGAAAAACAAGTTAAAGAAATAGCAGAAAAAGAAAAGTAACTTTGTAAACTATTCAATAATTAACTGCAAAATTAATAACAAAAATTGATTTCCGTGGAGTAAAATGGCGAAAAAAAAGAAAATGGAAAATTCGTACCTTTATTTCATAATCAGGAAAAATGAGAGGTTTTATGCAAAAACAACATAAACTTATTACATTGCTAATTATTTTGTTTTTATGCTTTATTTTTACAGGTTGTAAAAATAATATACAATCAAGGCAGGATGAATGGACTTGCACTTGTGGAATAGTAAATACAGGTAATTTTTGTGGTATTTGTGGATCAGCTAAGTCTATTTGGACTTGTAGTTGTGGAACTGTTAATACAACTAAATTCTGTACAAATTGTGGGAAACAAAAAGAAAATCAACAAGAACAAAGGCAACAAGTACAACAAAATCAAATATCAAATATTAAACAGGTTGTACCTATAGAAGACGCAAGGGAAACTTTAAATTCTTTTAAAAATGCAAAAGTTGGGGATTATGTGAAATTTGGCAATTATCCACAGACTGGAGAAGGTGAAGAACAACCTATAGAATGGCAAATATTGGCTAAAGAAAATAATAAAATGCTTGTTATATCGAGATATGCTCTTGAAGCAAAGCGTTTTGATGATAATTCAAATAATTGGAAAAAAAGTGAAATTCGTCAATGGTTGAATGGTGATTTTTACAATAAGGTTTTTAATGAAAAAGAGAAGAAATATATAAAATCTTCTAATCTTTCAGATGTTGGGACAACTGATAATGTATTTTTGTTGAGTACAAAAGAAGCAAAAAGATACTTTGTTAATAAGGAAATTAGAAAGTGTAAAGTAACTGATTATGCAAAAAAGAATAGTGATTGGATAGATGATAATGATTTTAGTTGGTGGTGGCTTCGCTCTATTGATCCTACTTATGGTAATGTTGTCTGTCTTGTAGGTAGAACAGGCAATGTCAGCAGTAGTGATGTTAGTTTTGAAATTTTCGTTCGCCCCGCTTTATGGATTAATATTTAGGGGAGGTAAACTTTATTTCTTATAAATTTACATTGTTTATTTTCAGCTTACGCCACTTTTTGGATATAATTTGAAATTTTTAAAAGAAATATCAAAAAATAATCCAAAGTTGATAACAGAATTATAATTGAAACAAAATTTGTTCATCGACTTTTTGATATTTTTGTAAAGTTTTTTGCATTTCAAGATTCCAAGAAATATCATTTGTATTTTTATATCTTGAATATGGAAAATTTGGATAAGAAGGAAGTTTTTCTCCGCTCATATCTGCAATAATAGTTCTTGCTATTGCTTCTCCAAGTTTAATTGGAACTGCATTTCCAATTTGTCTATATCGTTCTAAAATAGGACCACATATTTTCCAATCTTTTGGAAATCCTTGTATAGCTATATATTCTTCAACATTTAATGGTCGATCTTCTGTTGGGTGGCATAAATCGGTTGCTGGCATTGTTGGATTTGTAACTAAAGTAGGAGAAGGTTTGTCATAAGATAACCTACTGATACTTTTAACAATCTTGCCGTATCGCCCATTATTTCATGATTTTTAATTCTGAGAATCCTCATAAATTCACCAAATTTACTGTATAGTACATAAAAATATAAAAAAGAATAAAAAAATATATTGATTTTTTATTAAAATTAAATTATAATAGTATTATACTTTAAAGGT
>JBGUKW010000102.1:0-3208 GCA_045114665.1 Candidatus Xenobia bacterium
ACCTTTAAAGTATAATACTATTATAATTTAATTTTAATAAAAAATCAATATATTTTTTTATTCTTTTTTATAGTTTTATGTACTATACGAAAATTTACTTGTGCCATTTTTCACCACTCCTTTTTATCATTATACAAATATATATATATATATAATATCAACTATTTTCTTTACATTTTATATTTTTTTATTTTTTACAAAAAAAATTTTAAAAACCTATTGACATTATTTTTTTATATGCTAAAATACAGTTTAGCAATTAAAATAATTAATTGCTAAAAATAGCAAATAATACTTTTGATATATAATATACATTATTAGGAGGCTATTAAATGGCTATACAAGTAAGACCTCTTGGAGACAGAGTAATTGTAAAAGCTCTTCCAAAAGAAGAAAAAACAAAAGGCGGAGTCATTCTTCCAGACTCAGCAAAAGAGAAACCACAACAGGGTGAAGTAATCGCTGTTGGTACAGGTAAGATTCTTGAAAATGGAACAAAAGTTCCTATGGAAGTAAAAGTTGGCGATAAGGTATTATATGGAAAATATTCTGGCACAGACATCAAACTTGATGGCGAAGAATATCTAATCGTAAAAGAAAGTGAAATTTTAGGAATAATTGAATAAAAGAATAAATAAACAAAATAATCGGAGGAAATAAAATGGGTGCAAAGATTCTTCTTTATGATCTTGAAGCAAGAAAAGCTCTTGAAAAAGGTGCAAAACAACTTGCAGATGCAGTAAGAGTAACATTAGGTCCACGTGGTCGCAATGTTGTTATAGATAAAAAATTTGGTTCTCCAACAATCACAAATGATGGCGTAACAATCGCAAAAGAAATCGAACTCGATGAACCATTCGAGAATATGGGAGCTCAGCTCGTAAGAGAAGTAGCTTCAAAGACAAATGACATCGCTGGCGACGGAACAACAACAGCAACAGTTCTCGCTTATGCAATGATTCATGAAGGAATGAAAAATGTAACAGGTGGAGTAAATCCACTTTTCCTCAAAAGAGGTATTGAAAAAGCAGTCGCAAAAGCAGTTGAAGAACTCAAAAAGATTGCTGTACCAGTTGAGAAAAAATCTGTAATCGCTGAAGTAGCTACAATTTCAGCAAACAACGACAGAGAAATCGGTCAGATGATTGCTGACGCTATGGAAACAGTTGGAAAAGATGGCGTTATCACAGTAGAAGAATCAAAGACAATTTCAACAATTCTCGAACATACAGAAGGAATGCAGTTTGACAAAGGATATATTTCTCCTTACTTCGTAACTGATTCTGACAAGATGGTCGCAGAAATGAAGAAACCTTTCATTCTCATTTGTGAAAAGAAGATCTCTTCAATAACAGACCTTCTCCCAATACTTGAAAAAGTAGTTCAAATGCAAAAACCTCTCGTCATCATCGCTGAAGATGTTGACGGTGAAGCTCTCGCAACATTAGTTGTAAACAGACTAAGAGGAACATTCCAAGTAGCAGCAGTAAAGGCTCCTGGTTTTGGCGACAGAAGAAAAGAAATGCTCAAAGATATAGCAATTCTCACTGGCGGACAGGTTATTACTGATGACCTCGGAATCAAACTTGAAAATGTAACAATCGATATGCTCGGCAGTGCTGAAATGGTAAAAATCAGCAAAGACGAAACAACAATCGTCGAAGGCGAAGGCAAAGATGAAGATATCGAAGCAAGAATTCACCAAATCAGAACTCAAATTGCTGAGACAGATTCAGATTACGACAGAGAAAAACTCCAAGAGAGACTTGCAAAACTCGTTGGTGGCGTAGCAGTAATCAAAGTTGGAGCAGCAACAGAGACAGAACTCAAAGAAAAGAAACACAGAATGGAAGATGCTCTCTCAGCAACAAGAGCTGCAGTAGAAGAAGGTATCGTCGCTGGTGGTGGTACAGCATTCCTTAACATTCTCAATGCTATTGAATGTGATGTCGAAGGCGAAGAAAAAATCGGTGTTGATATCGTAAAGAAAGCTCTCACAGAGCCACTTCGTCAGATTGCAAACAACGCAGGAAAAGAAGGTTCTGTAATCGTAGAAAAAGTTAAAACACTTGAAGCTGGACACGGCTATGATGCTCTCAAAGATGAGTTCACCGATATGTTTAAAGCTGGTGTTGTTGACCCAGTAAAGGTTACAAGATCATCTCTACAAAACGCAGCAAGTATCGCAGCAATGGTTCTCACAACAGAAACATTGATTGCTGAAAAACCAGAAAAGAAAAATCCTCCAACACCTCCAATGCCAGGAATGGATGGCGGAATGGGAATGTACTAAACTATAGATAGTTAACAAAAAAATAGCTTGTTTGAATCTAGTTATTCAAGCAAGCTATTTTTTTATATTTTTTCCTATGATGACAGATTTTGTCATTGTAATTTGATATAATAAAAACAGAGGACGGAAAAAATGAAAATAAAAAATTGTGATATTTATGGTTTTCTTGTTGGTTGGTATGCTGTTGACAAAAATGGCTATATTTTTTGTGGTGAATCATTAGGAACTTGTGTTCTCCCTGAGTTTGTGATTAGAGATTATGCAAATGGGGCAAAAGAACACAGATTGTTAGAGGATTTTTTTTACAATTTTGAGAGTTTCAATTTAGAAAATAGAAAATTTATAAAAGAATTAGACGAAAATATCGTTTCTGAAGAATTAAAAAAAATATTCAAAAATGTTGAAGATAATGAATATTTAGATTTTCTTGATGGCTATATTATAGATGCTTTACAAGGCATAACTCCTTTTAATCTAATAACAGATGAAACAATAATCGATCTATTCAACAGACCATATTTAAAAAAAATCTACAAAGAACCTCCTTGGGAATACATAAAAATGATAAATCCAACAGATATTTTAAACACACAACTTTTGCATTTTGATCAACTTCCTGAAAATATTCAAAAAATAATGGATTCACGCAGAATGAATATAGATGTTCAAAAAGAAGATCATTTTAAAGTTCCTCATTGTCACCTTTGCAATTATATTCAAAAGGATAGTGAAGCTATGCTCGGCTAAAGACCGAGCATCTTCTGCTCGGAAATTGGCTGTTGCTTCACAAGTCTAAGCCTCAGAAATGGGAGCTACGTTGAATTGGAGAACCATAAGGTTACTCACCCTCGGTTGTCGCCTTAGACCGTCGCTCTGAGTTTGCAAGTTAAGTTGGGAGGATAGCATTGAGGTCCT
>JBGUKW010000103.1:0-16422 GCA_045114665.1 Candidatus Xenobia bacterium
TTTTTCCTAAATTATTCATAAAAATTTAAATCCTTTTTAAAGAATCTCTTTTAAATATTAAATTATATTTTAACTAAAATGTCAATATTTTTTATATTAAAACTTTAAAAAACCTATTGACTTTAAAATTAAAATATATTATACTTTAAATATAATAATTAAACTTTAAATTTAAAAAGAGGTGATTAATATAAAAATAAGTATAAATTTAATTTCTAATTTTGTTAATTTACCATGCGAATCTATAGGAAAAATTATTAAAAAATTAAGTGGTTTTGATGAAATACAATTAACAGAAAAAGAAAATAAATATTTTGATGATATAAATAACAAAAATCAAATAAAGAAAAAAAATTATATTGAAGGCAAATTTAAAGCCTGGGAAACAAGGCGAACAAAAGCAGAAAACCAAAAAAAAGAAATTGAGGACTTAAAAAAACAGATAGCAGGGGCGATCCAAAAAGAACAAAAAGAAGATCTCCCAAAAAGAGATCTTCCAATTCAACAGACGAACTTTAAAAAATCTATTTATTATAAACAGCTCCCATCACAAAACACACAGCAAACCCAAAAAGAAAAAGATTTTATAAAGGAGTATCAAAGCAGAGGGGTTTTAAAATTATAAGAAAGGAGGGGTAACAAAATGACTTTAAACGAAAAAGAATTTTCTAAAATACAAGACTGTAAAACATTTGAGGACTTCAAAAAGTTTATACAACAAAAAGCAGAATCAAAATCACAGGATAATAAAACAGAATCAAAAGAAGATGATAACAAGGAAGAATCAAAAGAAGAAAACCAAAAAAGATTTATTCCATTTAGTATGAAAAATGGCATTATAACAAAAAATAACTTTTCAGATGATGAGCTTTTGATCTGGTGTGAGCAAGAAAACAAACAAAAAGGAAATTTGAATTATTATGACTGTTCAAAATGTTTAAACCGTGGTTATATCTCTTATATTGATTCTGTTAATAGGTTGGTTTTTCGTAAAGAATGCGAATGTATAAAAATTAGAAAAGGAAGGGAAAATCAAATTTATTACTTCTCTGTATATCCAATATTAAGGGAATGTAATTTAAATAACTTTATAACTCTTTATAATTTTCAAAAGCAAATGAAATTAAAAGCAATAGAATTTTTAAAAGTTTATAAAAATAGTTGGTTCTTTGTTGGTGGCCAATATGGAAGCGGTAAAAGTTATATTTGTTATGCAATAGCAAACGAATTAATAAAAGATTTAAATAACTTCGTTTTATTTGAATATATAGAAGACTTAAGAGAAATTAAAAGTCATTCTACAGACGAAATTTATTTAGAACTAATAGAAAAATACAAGCATGCAACTATTTTATATTTTGATGATTTTTTAAAGGTTGATCTAAATATTGCAGACCTTAAAATTATTTATGAAATAATAAACTATAGATACAAGGAAAATAAAACAACTCTTTTTTCAAGTGAAAAGCTCTTTAATGAACTTTCAGAAATTGACGAGGCGATCGAAAGTCGAATATTTGAAAAAGCAGAAGGTTTTATTATTGATATAGACAGGGATCGTCAAAAGAACTTTAGATTTAAGAAAAGAAGCATTTTGACAATATAAAACTCTATACAAAAAGAGAAAAGGAAAAACAAATTTAAAAAAGCTCCCTGCAAGTCGCTTTAATTTATTTTTCCTATTCTCTTTTATACCACATAGAAGGGAATTTGTAAAGATGACTTTTGAGGAATTATATAATAAGTTTTTACAGTACAAGAAAAACAGAGTTAAAAGAAGTACATATAACCAATATAATATTTATACAAAAGAGTTTTTAGAGAAGTTCAAAAATAAAGATGTTAAAAAAATATCTTTTGTACATATTCAGAGCTTTTTTGATGAGTTCGCAAAAACAAGAACTTATAAAACAGTTACTATCATTAAAAATGTTATTAGAAGTGTTTTTAAGTATGGTTTTAAGTATGATCTGAACTCTGAAGAAAAAATGTTATTATTTGACAAATTAGACATTGTCAAAAAGAACAATAAAAACCCCTTGGAATTAATAGAGAAAAAAGAAGAAAAAAACAAGATTTACACTTTAGAGGATTTAAACAAGTTATTTTCTCAAATAAAAATTTCTGAAGAAGAAAAATTTGTTTATATTTTCGGTTTAATGACAGGCATGCGGGTTGGTGAAATCTTGGCATTATGCTGGCAGGATATAAATTTTAATGAAGGTTTTATCTCTGTTAATAAAACGCTTGCAAATGATAAGAAGAATAATAGCTTTTATTTAGACACTCCAAAAACAGAAAATAGCATTAGAAAAATATATATAAACAACGAATTAAAAGAACTATTATTAAAATATAAATCTTTACAGGATTTTAATAAAAGTTATTTTGAGGGTTTATATGAGAAAAGCAAATTAGATTTTGTTTTTAGAATGAGAATAGGAAGGCATATTAATCAAAATATACTTTCCTTGACAATACGAAAAATAAAAAATATTGATAAGAATTTTCATTTCCATTTATTAAGACATTCTTTTATTTCTCAAATGGTAAATAGTGAAGTTAATATTTTGTATGTGTCAAGGATCGTTGGTCATTCCAATTCAACAATAACAGAAAAAATTTACAGTCATATTCAAGAAAGTAAAATAAAAGAAGTTATGTTAAATGCAAAAATTAGTTAATCACAGATGAACAAACAAACTATAAAAAACAAGTCAAAAAAGATCTCTTTTTGTTGAAAATTTTCACAAAGTGAGATCTTATTTTTTGTGATTTTGTAGAAAAATTTTTTTAAAATCATGTTTAAATAGCTTTTTAGTATATTCGAAAATATATTCTAAATTGTAGGAAAATTAATAAAAATGTTACAAAATTTCACTTCTCTTTTTTGTTTATTATTGTTATAATATATTCAAAATTTGAGAATATATTGTTTTGTTATTATTTTTTCTGTAATAAGGGGAGGAACTATGCAGACTATTGGAAGTATTTCAAGTAATATTTATGCTCAAGCTCCAAGAACTGAATTTTCCGAAATTAAAAAGCCTACATCTGACGATTCACAGGCTATAAATGATGGCTTTGCAAGAAGTGAACAGACTTTTTCTACAGATGATTTAAATAAACTTCGTTCAGCAATGTTAAGTCGTTCTGCTTCAGTTGAGACAGCAGAGACATCTGCAGTTTCAACAAATATTGCAGATAATCTTGTTGCAAGTGCAACAGATACAGCTTTGTCAGTAGCAGGTTCTATGGTACCAGGTCCTGTAGGAGCAGGTCTTTCTTCCATAAGAATTTTGTTCACAAATGATATTCATGGTGCTGTATTGCCATCTGAAGATAAAAATAATCCTTCAATTTTGAAAGGTGGTCTTTCAAATCTTTCTTCAGTTATAAAAGAAAAACAAGCTGAAGCTCCTTCAATCACATTAGATGGAGGAGATTGGTTCCAAGGTACATATATCGGTGGTATGGACAAAGGCGAAACAGTCATGAAAGTTCTCAATGAGATGAATTATGATGCAACAGTTGTTGGTAACCATGATTTTGATTATGGTCTTGACAATTTACATCATCTCGTTGATACAGCTAATTTCCCTGTTCTCGGTGGTAACATCATTGAAAATAGTACAGGAAAAGTCATGTCAGGTGTCAAGCCTTACATAATGAAAGAAGTAAATGGAGTTAAAGTAGGTATTATAGGTGTTGCTGAAGATAAGACAGCTACAGATACAAATGCTGAAAATACAGTTGGACTTCATTTTGAAAATTCTGCAAATACAATAAATAAATACAAAAAAGAGCTTGAAAAACAAGGAGCTCAGATGGTTGTTGTCCTTTCACACAATGGTCCAGAAGTTGATGCAAGATTGGCACAACAAGTTGATGGTATTGATGTTATAGTAAGTGCTCATAGCCACCAAGTAATCAATCCACCTCGTGTGATAGGAGACACTCTTTTAGTTCAATCAGGTTCGAAGGGAATGAATTTGGGACAGTTGGATTTGGTCTATGATCCAAAGACAGATAAAGTCGTTTCTTACACAAGTGCTTCAAATTCAATAACAAATCAAAATTCTTCAAAAGACCCAGCTGTTGAAGGTGTTCTTGCTCCAATCATGCCTGAAGTCAATAAAAAGATGGGAGAAGTTGTTGGAGAAACAACTGTAACTCTTACAAGAAGAGGTAGATTCCCAGAGACAATTATGGGCGACATAGTAACAGATAGTATGAGACATGCCACAGGTGCTGATGTAGCATTTACAAATTCAGGTGGTATCAGAGATGAAATTAGACCTGGAAAGATTACTTATGGCGATGTATTCAAAGTTATTCCATTTGACAATGGTATTGTAACAATGGATTTGACTGGTGAACAGTTAAAAGGCGTCATGGAAGAAAGTGCAAAGAGAAGCAGAGGAACTATTGAAGTCAGCGGAATGAAGATGGATATAGACCCAAGAAAGCCAAAGGGTCAACGTTGTAGCAACATCATGGTAAATGGTGAACCTCTTAATCTCAAGAAAACATATAGAGTTGCAACAGCTGATTTCCTTGCTGGTGGTAGCAATGGATATACAGATTTGACACAGGGCAAAAATGTAAAAGATGAACACATAGTTATCCGTGAAGGTTTGAATGATTATATTAAACAACATGGACCATTCACAGAGGCAAATGCAAGAGTTGAAGGAAGACAAAATTACTTAGCTCCAATGCCTCAACAAAATCATAGATAAATTTTCATTTTAGAATTACAAAAAATGACTGTGAAATGTTTCGCAGTCATTTTTTTTGTATCTTTATTGGTTCTCTAAAGCCCAACATTCATTGTCGAGAATTTGACCATCCCAAAGTTTTTCAGCATATTTTAATATGCCTTCAAGTTTAAATCCAAATTTTGATAAAATTTTTTTTGAACGAATATTTGAAGGGTAACAATATGCTGAAATTAATTGCAATTTTAGAACTTCAAGACCATATTTTATTATTGGAGTCAATGCTTCTGTCATTATGCCTTTTCCCCAATATTCTTCTGCTATAGCATATCCCAACATCATCACATTTGGATTATCTCTTTTGGGGTCTTCTATCATTCCTGCTTGTCCAATTATTTTATTTGTTTCTTTTAAGACAATTCCCCAAACAGTATCTCTGTTTAGAAAATATAATTTCATTGTTTCTAATGTATCATTGAGATTTTCATGTGGTTTCCAACCTGCATTTGTTCCAATATTTGGATTTTTTGAATATTCAAATATATCTATGGTATCATTTTCAACAGTTGGTCGTAAAATTAGTCGTTCTGTTTCGAAAATCATTTTCACTACCTGTTTTTAATATGGTGAAATCATCATTTCTTCTTGTTCCATTAGTCCAGAAGGATTTTCAGCCATGTTTTTGATTGTCTCTAACATATTGTCAAATGCGTTTTGATTCATTTCTGCTGCTTTAAAAATGAGTTCTTGACCTCTTTTAGCTAGTTTGTTTCCTTCATCTAAAATTATTGATCTTGGATCATATTCATATCTTTTTAGATGTTCGATTGCCATTAATAATGTATCAATGCCCATAAAGCCTGTATCAATTTCATCTGATATGTTTCCAGTTGTCATCTCTGTCGTTTTTTCTTTTTCTATTGTTTTTTTGATTTTTTCAAGTCTATCTTTTTCTTTTTCTAAAAATTTCAAAAAGTCATCTTTTTTGGTTTGCATTGCTTTTAACTTTATTATTTCTCTTTCAATCATTGAAGGAGGACATTTTAATTTTGATTCAGCCATAGTTTTCTCCCTTGTTTTTTTATTTTATTTATTATATTTTTGCTTTGTTTAGAAGCATATTCAATGTCTTGTTCCAATATTTCAGATGAATAACGTAGTTTTTGGTATATTTTGAAAAATTCAACTAAATCATTTTTAAAATCTTCTGAAACTTTGCAGGTATTTATAAATTCATTTATTGTTTGACCATTTTCTTTATAAATATTAATTTTACTTAGATATTTAAAAATCTTCTTTCCTTCATCAGATATTTTTTTTCTTGTTTCTATGTTTATATATTCTCTTTTTTTATTTTTTACTATTGTTTTTATTTGTTCTTTATTTTTTATTATGTAATATATTATAATTAAAAGTATAAATATTGTTATTATGTAGATAACAATTTTAAAATATACAGATTTTGTTATTTTATTGACATTTTTAGACATTGATTCTAAAAGATATTCAATATTTGTACTTTTAGAGATTTTTATTTCTGAAGAATAACTTGGGGTTGGATCTAATTCTATTACCCCATGTCTTGTTATAATTTCAACCCAAGCATGTGCATCTGATTCTTTTATTTCATAGATTCCACTGAACGGATTATATTCTCCTTGTGTAAATCCAGTAACAAGTCGGCTTGGTATTCCATTTAATCTACATACAACAACCATTGCTGTCGCAAAATGTTCACAAAATCCTTTTTTTGATTCAAAGAGAAAATAATCAGTTGTTTCAGCATTTTCTGGAAATTTTTCTACATTGAGATCATAAGTATAATTATTTTTTAAATCTTCACATATTGCTAAAGCTTTTTCAAAATCATCTTCATATGTTACAAATTTATTTGAATAGTTAAGAAGTCTTTCACTAATTTTATCTTCTGGTAATTGTAAACATTCACTTACTCTATCATAGAGGTCTTTTTGGGTTTTGATACTTCCTATTCTTCTTTTTTTAAATTTAAATGGAATTTTTGCTAATTTAGGTCTGCTACTTATACAAGTATAACTCATTCCTTTTTCAAGAACATAAGGAGAAAATATTTCTCTATGATTTCCCATATATAATTGATTTCCAGGAAAATATAACATACTACAGAAATTGGCTGTATATACAATATTTGACATATCTTTTTCTATATTGAATGTCTGTATATTTTGAGTTTTTGGATCCTCTGGGAAAAATTCTGTATAAATGACATTGTCAACACCATTCATTTCTATAGATTTGTCAGGATTTTTTATTGACCATTTATTGCCGTCATATTCCGTAAAAACTCCACCTCTGTAATATGAAGGGTAAGAGGCTTTTACTCTCATTACAATATCATCAGAAAGTGTACCTCTGTAATTTAAATCCATGCTTTCACCAAAACCAAAATAGCCATTTGCAGGTTGTACAATTTTAGTTAGTCTATCGCCTGAAGTGCTTGATGAAGATGAAGATTCATTTTTATTTTCTTGTTGTTTGTTGATAAAACTTAAGTGTTTAAATAGTTCAAAATTGTATATATTTACATTTTTGAGACTTACTCTTGGGAGCAATATAAAAAATATGCTACCAATAAATATACCTAATATTATTGTTATTATTGAATATGTAAAAGCAGGTAAAAGAATATTTTCTTTTTTTTGATTTCTTTTTTGGTTCGGAAGTATGTTGTCTGAGATTGAATTATTTGAATAAAAATTTGAAATTCCAAATATGACTAAAAAAATTAATGCAAATATTAAATAAATTGTTGATGATATAAAAAATGCTCCTACAACAGTCAATATAAAACTTACTATGAGTGAATATTTTAAATCTCTTGAACTTGGAAGATCAAAGCTATGTAGAGCTTGCAACCAACATAGAAGCAATGATACAGGAGCAGCTGGTCCCAAAGGACTTGTCATAAAATTTTCGAAAAAATTTAATAAACTCATTATCATAAAAATAGATATTATTATTTTTACGATAATATATTTATTTTTTGAAAAATAGTAACTGAATATTGATCCAATTAAAATAAGATTCAATATTAAAAATGATTCTGACGGCCATTCTATAGCCCAAAGAGTTAAAAGGGCTGAATATAAACCAGCAATACAAGTCAGCAAGCGGTATGATATTGATGATTCATATTCCCAAAGTGCTTTATTTATTTGTTTTATTTCATTCATTTTGTAAATAGAAGTTTCATATTTTGATTTTTTGAATAAATGAAAAATTGCTCTTTATTTTCTGTTATATTTTTGTTATAAAGTTCATGTTCATTTTTTTTCATTTTTTTATATGAAGAGGCATTAAAGAGAGAAATTACTAAATTAATACGCTCTTTAAAACAGATTTTACTTATTTTATTTATTTTTTCTGGATTTGCAGTAAATAGAAATAATGTAGATATTCCATTTTTTTTCATATTTTTTATTGGCAATGTTTCATCAATTTCTTCAGGTTTTAGACTTGCCAAAGTTTGTAAAAGTTCATCTCCAGTTCCATTTTGTAGCTTCTTATTAGATATCACATAGGATTTTATTTTTGTTCTTGAACAATATCCTATAATTCCTGCAGAAGCTGTTATCATATCTTCAAATGGCGTTTCATCATCTTTGCCAAAAAGTGAATATTTATCTCCATCTATAATTACAGCAGTTTTATTCATTCTTTCAGATGAGAATTCTTTTACAAGTAATTTTCCTTTTGCTGCACTCTTTTGCCAGTGTACAAGTCTGAGACCATCTGATGGTACATGTTCTCTTAGACCAACAAACTCAGATTCTGCAGTTAATGATCTAAATTTCGAGCTTTTGTCAGATTGATATTTTGATAAATATGGAATCTGTTTGTAAACAGGCTGTTGTGGAAGTATGATTATTTTGTCTTTTGTTTGAAAATTTTTTTCAAGAAAAAAGAATGTAAAAGGAAAAAATGATTGAATCGATATTTTATTTAATTCATGAAGACCTCGTTTTTTAGCTATAAATTCTGAGGTTATTGTCTTTTCTGATTTTGGAGGTAATATTTTTAATTCTCCACTAAAAATTTCTTTTTCTGTACAGTAGTTTTTTATTTCATCTTTGATCAAAATAAAAAAAGCTGGATATGCTCCATTATTTTTTAATGTATATGATATGTTTAAAGATTCCCCTGATGTATATAATGGGTATAAGTTTCTTGAAATTGTGATGTTTTTTAGATTTAAATAACCAAGAATAGGGATAATAAAAGTTATTCCAAATAGAAAAGATGATATTACAAGAAAAAAACCTGTATTTGTTAAGATTGAGGCTATATATAGAAAAATAGCCGTCACAATTATTGAAGCATAAGAAAAATATCTGACGACATATTTTATTATTGTTTCCAAATTTACAATTCCTTTAGATTATCAAAAAAATTCACATTGTACATATTATAACATATACTGTTAAATATGGCAAATAAAAAATATTTTTAATTTTCTCTTTTACTTGCATTTTTTTTAATTATAATATAGAATATTAGATAAACAAATTTTATTTTAGAGAAGACAAAAAATGGACATGATATTAAACTTAATAATAACAATTGTATTAATATTAATAATACTTACATTTCATGAATTGGCACATGGTTGGACCGCTTGGCAATTTGGAGACCCTACTGCAAAATATGAGGGAAGGCTTACACTAAATCCAATTTCACACCTCGATCCAATAGGGGCTTTATGCCTCACTGTTACTGTCTGTTTAGGTTGGCCTGCTATGGGTTGGGCAAAACCTGTTCCAGTCGTAAGAGAAAGGCTTGCAAATCCTGCCGTACATCTTCCAATAGTAGCACTTGCAGGACCTGTATCTAATTTTATAATGGCATTCATAGGAGCAATATTATTCCAACTTTTAGGAAGAATGCCTCTTATGAATTTTATCTGCATAAGATTTATACAGATAAATTTAGCTCTTGGATTGTTTAATCTAATACCTATTCCTCCACTTGACGGATTTAGAATTTTAATGGGATTGCTTCCACAAAATATGGCAAACAATATTGAATACAAAGTTTCATCAAATCCAGCATTTCAATATGTAGGAATAATAATTGCAATACTTATTGCCAATGCTATTATAATGGCACCATATAGATATTTATTTGGATTGTTAGTTGGTTAAAAAAAATTTGGAGATAAAAACAAAATGAAAAAATTTTTTATTGTAAGTTTGGCAACTGCCATTTTATTTTCTGCAGGTTGCACATCAACAAAAACAAATAACATGTTCTATCCAATGAATCAAGGTTCAGTTTGGAATTATGAAACAAACCTAAAGACACCAAAAGGCGAAAAGACATTTACATCTGAAGTCAAAGCAGGTCAACAGGTAAATGAAAATGGAAAATCTTGCACAGAAATGATTTACAGTTCAAAGTCATCTGTTGAAGTAAACAAAAAAGAATATTACACACTTGACAATGAAAAAGTACAGCTTGTTTCTTCTAATTTTATGGGTAAAGAATCAACTTATGAACCACCTATGACAATTTTACCTGCAGAAAAAGATGAAGAGACAAAATGGGAGTGGTCTGGCAAAATAAATGGTGTCAAAGCATATGCAAATTTTTCACTTACTAAAGGCAATATGGACACTGTCATAGACGGAAAAAATGTTACAGCAACAAAAGTAAATTCTGTTATAATAATGGCAGATGACAATACAGTAATTACAGAAGACAAATATTTTGCTTTTGAAAAGGGATTGATAAGAAGTGATGCTGTAATAATTGAAAAGAATGATCAAAAAAATAAAGTAGAAATAAATACAATAATGAAAGATTGTAAAATAACTGGAGTAGATAAATAATATGAACTTCTACATGGTCAGCTTAGGGTGTGCAAAAAATCTTGTTGATTCTGAAACGATAATAAACATTTTAGAAAAAAATGGTCATAAACTTGTATTTGAAGAAAATAATGCAGACATAGTTTTGATAATGACTTGTGCATTCATAAAAATGGCAAGAGATGAAGCAGAAAGTGTTATAAACGAATTTACAGAAAAAAAGAAAAAAATTGGTTTCAAAGTATATGTTGGTGGCTGTTATGCAAAAAGGTATTCATCAGAAGTAGAAAATAGATTTCCAGATGTTGATGGCTGGTTTGGCATATCCAATTTATCTAAGATTACAGAACTTTTGACAGAAAAAGAAAACAGACTGAAAGAATCATTTGAGATACCAAGTGAATATGAAAAATACACAGGAAGAAAGCTAACAACTCCTTCACATTGGGCATATTTAAAGATATCTGACGGCTGTACTCACAAATGTGCATATTGTGCTATTCCAAATATAAGGGGAAAATATAGAAGTAGAAGCATTGACGACATAATAACAGAGGCAAAATATTTGGTTGATACAGGTGTAAAAGAATTTCAAGTAATAGCACAGGATACTGGACTTTATGGAATAGACCTCAACAAAAAACACATGCTTGTTCCACTTCTCGAAAAACTTGAAGAGATTTCAGGGTTGGAGTGGATAAGACTTTTGTATATAAATCCATTTTCTATGCCAAATGATCTCATTGATTTTATGGCTTCTTCAAAAAAGGTTGTAAAATATCTCGATATTCCAATGCAACATGCTTCTGAACATGTTTTAAAATTGATGAAAAGAGCAGGAAATGGCGAGGAATATTTAAAACTTCTCTCTGACATAAGAAGCAAAATTTCTGAAATTGCAATAAGATCGACATTTATAACAGGATTTCCAGGTGAAACAGATGAGGATTTTGAGATATTATTAAAATTTCTCGAAGATGCAAAAATAAACAGAGCTGGATTTTTTAAATATTCAGATGAAGAAGGCACTCTCGCTTTTGACTACCCAGATAAAGTTGATGAAAAGACAAAAGAAGAGAGATACCAGAGAATAGCAAAAATACAGAGAAGAATTTCATCTGAACTGACAAATCAAAGAAAAGGTAAAGTAGTTAAAATCATAATTGACAACAAATTTGACAGTCTTTCAATGAGGCATATTTCAGACCAATTTAGAGACAGAAAAATAAGACTTGTAAATAGTTATATAGGCAGAACAGAGCAGGACGCTCCAGAAGTTGATGCGATAGTTCTTGCCTATGGCATACCATCAAGTCTGAATTTAAAAACAGGTGATTTTGTTAATGTAAAAATCACACATACCAATATTTATGACAGTGCGGGAAAATTTGTAGAGTAAAAAAATGGCGAAAATAAAACAAGAATTATCAGAATTACAAAAAAGAATAAATACAAAACTTGGTGGGGAATACTTAAACGAGGCCAAGGAATTTTTTAATACAGGCGAAGAAGAAAAGGCTAATGAACTGCTAAAAAAAGCCATAAATCTGAGAGGTAACCAAAATAGAAATTATGCCTGTTTTTTACAAGCCCAACATATGAAAAATTTGGATAAAGCGATAAATATTTGTGAAGAATTACTCCTGCAAATGCATCCCTATGATCCATTTAACTACGACATAAAAAAGCATCTTGGTCATCTATATTTAAAAGTATCTGAAAAGACTCATTCATCCGTTATAAGAAGAGAATATGAAGGAGATGCAATCAGATATTTTTTACAGGCATTACAAGTAAATCCAAATGACTATGAAACATTAATAAATGTTGCAGAAACTTTTGACAAAATTGGAGAAGTTCAAGGGGCAATGTACATAACCCAAAGGGCTATTGATCTCGCTCCTAATGTTCCAACTGCTTATGAAATTAGAGCAAGGGTTATAAATAATCACTATGGCGATTTTCACAATGCGGTATTTACTTTAAGAGAATTTATAAAGACGAATAATGCCACTTCATCGACATATATCACTTTAGGTGATATATACAAAATGAATGGTTGGTTTGAGCATGCGGAATATTACTATAAAAAAGCATTTGAAGATAAAATCACAGATGACATAATAAAGGTAAATTTCTTTATGATACTTTTAGCAAATGGCAAAAAAGCTGAAGCAAATAAACTTTTAAGTGAAGTGTCATTAGATGATATATATTTAAAAACTTGTAGATGTATAAGCGAACTTAATATATCTTCAACTTCAGATGATTTAGAAGAGATGATAAAGAATTTTTTATATAGTAATAATCGCAAACTATATGATGACCTTTTGGGAGATATAATAAATCAAATTGCAAAAGAAAAGCAAGACGATAAGGAATTATATTTTTTGACAGGGTTGTTATATGAAAAAAGTTATGATACTTGTAAAAAAGATTATTTAAAAACAAAGGCTAAAAAGGCTTTTAATAAATCAGAAAATCAAGAATATATTTTAAAATATGCAACAAAAAAAGAATATAGGACAATTACTGGAAGTGATAGACCACGTAACCACCCAACAAAAAAAGGAAAAAGTAAGCAAATAGATAATTAGGAAATGAGAAATAAAAAATGGGCTGTTAAGCATACAGTCCATTTTTTTATTTGCAATTTCAAATTTCATAAAAAATTAACAATTATACAATTTTTTTAACAAAATAATGAACATAAAGTTAATAAAAGGAGAGTATAAATAAAATATAAAATGGCTAATTGACATTATCATTATTCAGTTTTATAATAAATATAGAGAAGGAATGAGATAATTAAATTACAATGAAAAAAGAAATAATCATAGACAAAAATACAGATTTTAGCAAATTATATCTTAAAAAAGAAGATGTAATAGACCTTATCAAAAATCATCCAGAATTTATAAAATACATCGAAAAAGTATTCAAGGAAAGAAAATTTAAATCTATTAAAGATTTAGACTTCACCGATGGCTACTTATTTGGGACTGTTATGCTTAATAAAGAAATCTGCAAAGATGTTTTGGAAGCCATTTTAGGATTCAAAATAGCAGATATTCAAATTATTGAGCTTGAAAAAACAGCACAAAATGGATATGAAACTAAAAGCGTAAGATTTGATGTCATTCTAAAAGATAACAAAGGTAATATCTATAATATTGAAATGCAAGTAAGCTCAAAGGACAAAGAAAATTTAGGCAAAAGAACACGCTATTATCAAATAATGATAGATAGTCTTATGCTAAAAAAAGGTGATGATTACAGCAAACTAAAAAAGAGTATCATTATATTTATCTGTCCATTCACATTGTTTGATAAAAAGAGACAGGTCTATACATTCAATACATACTGTGAAGAAGATAAAAATTTAAAGTTAAATGACGAAACAACAAAAATTTTCATTTCAACAAGAAATAAAAAAGATAAAAAATTAAATGTCAATTTAGAAGAACTTATCAATTTTATAAATGGAAAAGTGAACCGTAATAATGTATTGATAGACAAGATTGTAAATGAGATTGAAGAAATCAAAAATAGAGAAGAATGGAGGGTTGAGTATATGTTATCAGTATTGAATTATTCAGATGCTCGCAGAGAAGGTTATAGAGAGGGTCGTAGAGAGGGTCGTAGAGAGGGTCGTAGAGAGGGAGAATATATTGGAGAAAGGCGTGGAGAAGCACAAAAAACGGTAAATTCAATAAAATCATTTATGAATAATGCTCGTTTACCTATTGAACAAGTAGTAAATTTTTTAGAAATTCCTGTTGAACAACAACAATTATATTATAAACTTGTAAATGATCCTGATTTTTGTGAAAAATATTTTGCTGATGAAAGCAATTTTATTGATCCTTCAGATTACGAATACGAAGATGAAGATTTTGAGGAAAATGAAGAAGATTACTACGAAAAAAATGAAGAGGAATAAAGAAATAGTTACAGCTGTGATTGTCATTGATAATGAGAAAAAACAAGCTATATCTTATCATCAACAAAATTTATAATTATTCACAACATAATACAAAAAGGAAAAAAGAAACAAATAGATAATAAATATACAAACAATATCTTTTGATGAGTGCAACTAACGAACCTATTATATAGGTTCGTTAGTTGCCCTCTGCTTTTTTATAAAAAAGCAGAGGGCAAAGATCTAAATATTAGCTTCTAATTTGTACAAAATTGATAAAGGAGAAAAAAATATGATTAAGAAGCACTTTGCTCTTTTAGCTATATGTCTTTTCTTTATAGCTATAATCACTTCAGCTTGTGGAGGTGGTGGCAAAACTACTCCTCCAAGCTATCCATTTATTCCTGTTCCGACACCAACTCCAACACCTGAAAAATTTCCACTTGAACTTTCACAAACAGAATTTACAGTTAATGTAGGAGCTACAGACAATATCACTGTTACATTAAATGGTGAAGACATTACACAAACTGCTACTTATACTGTTGATCAAGAAGCAATAGCCAATGTTGAACAAGGAGTAATTACTGGTCTATCTGCTGGTGTTGCAATTGTTACTGTAAATGCTGAAAATGCAGAAGAGGAAAAAACATTTACTGTTAATGTCATCGATCCAAGTTTGCCAAATCTTGAAGTTAATCCAGCAGAAGTCAATCTCAAAGTAATTGAAGAAGCTACTGTAACTGTTACACTAAATGGTGAAGATGTTACAGAACAAGTTACTTATACATCTGATGATGAATCAATCGCAACTGCGGAAAAAGGAAAAATTACTGCACAATATAATGAAGGAACTGCTAAAATTGCAGTTTCAAAAGAAGGTGCTAATAGTGCAACTATTACTGTAAATGTTAAAGATGATTCTAAAAAAGTTACACTTGACGCTGCGGTTCTCAGTCTATTAGGATATAAAACAGTCGAAAATGGAAATGGTTATGATATTAAAAAAATAGAAGGTGAGACAATTGTAACAAATCTTGAAATACCTGCTATTTTTAAAGATAATGAGGATAACAAATGCAAAATTACAGGCATTGCAATGGATGTTTTTTCTTACTGTACTTCATTGGAAAATGTAACTATTCCTAATAGTGTTACTACTATTGGACAATATGCTTTTTCTAATTGTACTTCATTGGAAAATGTAACTATTAATAGTGTTACTACTATTGAACCAGGAGCTTTTTATGAATGTCATTCATTAGAAAATGTAACTATTCCTAATAGTGTTACTACTATTGGAGAAGTAGCTTTTTTTAATTGTGGTTATTATGACGGCACTGCCCATTTGACATTGGATATTCCTGATAGTGTTACTACTATTGGAGATTATGCTTTTTATTTTGTTGACAATATAAACTATGACACCGAAAAAATGACAGCAACTGGCTCACCTTGGGGAGCTAAGAAAGTAAACGGAGTACCAGTAAACTAAAAGTAGCTACAAAAAACATCCAGTCGAGAATCTGCACCTACTTTTAGTTATGTACTAAAAAGTAGGTGCAGTTTTTTTCTCACAACTCTTTTTTTATGTCAATCAATAATATTTGCAATTATTTATTGCAATTTATTTTTCAAATCAGGAATGTCAAGAGTCAAAGTCTTCCACATTGTATCAAAATCTACTTTCTCATAATCATGAGCATGCACATTTCTCATTGCTTTTATTTCTTTCCAAGGTATTTCTTTATGATCTTGTCTAAAATCTTCTGATAATCTTGATATAGTACATAAAAATATAAAAAAGAATAAAAAAATATATTGATTTTTATTAAAATTAAATTATAATAGTATTATACTTTAAAGGTGATACTATGAAAGCAAAAGAAGTTTTAAATTTATTAAGAATAACTCGTCAAACTTTAACAAA
>JBGUKW010000104.1:0-7367 GCA_045114665.1 Candidatus Xenobia bacterium
CCATCTTGATGACTTATGTGTTATGGAGGGTTATCCTGGTCCATATCCAGCCCAACTTTAACGTGTCTCCACACGGCAAATATTACTATTTACATTTTTATTATATTCAATTTTTTAAAAAAAGTTAAAAGAAAAAGGATATTCTTTCAAAAATACCCTTTTCTTTTTTTAAAAATCTGTTATAATATAAGTAAGAAAAAGGATTTTTTTCTATCTATTGTTTTTTTACAAAATTTCCATTTTTGTAAAAGTTATTAGTAATTAAATATTAAGTCTGTATTTTAATACATTGTCAAAGATGTGTTACTCTCTCAGCTATTTCTTGCGTTTTCCCAACATTCCAAAAATTTTCACCAAGGTAGCCGCAAGTTCTTCTTATTACGTTCATTTTGTTTTTATCCCTGTTTCCACATTGAGGGCAAACCCAATCCAGTTTATCCGTTAAAAGAATTTCTCCTTCAAAACCGCAAACATGACAAGTATCTGATTTTGAATTAAATTCTGCATATTGAATATTGTCATAGATAAAATGGACAACCTCTTCTAATGCTTCAATGTTTTTCATCATAGTTGGAATTTCCACATAAGAAATGCAGCCGCCGGATGAAATCTTCTGAAAAGGAGATTCAAACAAAAACTTACTGAATGCATCAATTTTTTCTCTCACATCTACATGGTAAGAGTTTGTGTAATACCCTTTATCTGTAACATCCTTAATTTCACCAAACTTTTCTTTATCAATTCTAGCAAAACGATAACAAAGACTTTCTGCCGGTGTTCCGTAGAGTCCAAATCCGAGTCCGGTTTCTTTTTTCCATCTGTCACAAGTTTCTCTTAATATATTCATAACTTTTACGGCAAAAGCTTTTCCTTTTGGAAAAGTATGGCTTTCACCGGTCATAAGTTTAGTCATCTCATAGACTCCTATATAACCAAGTGATAATGTAGAATAACCATTATGTAAAAGTTTATCAATTTTTTCTCCTTTTTTTAAACGAGCGATTGCTCCGTATTGCCAATGAATAGGACTAACATCTGATAAAGTACCTTCCAGTGCATGATGTCTGCACATTAAAGCCTCAAAGCATAAGCTTAATCGTTCCTCTAATAACTGAAAGAATTTTTCTTCGTTTCCTTTTGCCAAAATACCAATTTGAGGGAGGTTGATACTAACTACGCCCTGATTAAAGCGTCCTTCCCATTTGTAATTGCCATTTTCATCTTTCCAAGGAGACAAAAAACTTCTGCACCCCATAGGGCTAAAAACCTGCCCTTCATAATTTTCACGCATTTTTTTTGCAGAAATATAATCTGGATACATGCGTTTTGCGGTGCATTTTACAGCAAGTTTTGTAAGATAATCATACTTGCCGCCTTTTAATGCATTACATTCATCTAACACATATACAAGCTTAGGGAACGCAGGAGTAACCCATATACCAGCTTCATTTTTAATTCCTTGAATTCTTTGTTTTAATATTTCCTCAATAATCATTGCGGTATAAGGAAGATATTCATCATCTTTATTCAATTCCAAAAACAAAGTAACAAATGGAGATTGACCGTTCGTAGTCATCAATGTGTTAATCTGGTATTGTATTGTCTGTACTCCTGATTTTAATTCATCCTGTAATCTGTCTTTTACAAGGTTTTCAATTTCTTCTTTTGAATATTTTTCTCCATATTTTTCAGAATAATGTTTTAAGTATTTATCATAGCTTTTTTTCAAATACTTACCTAAATGTCTGATATTTACAGACTGACCACCGTATTGATTAGATGCAACTACTGAAATAATCTGAGTCATAACAGTGCAAGCAACCTGAAAACTTTTTGGGGAATCAATCATTTTACCATTAATAACGGTCCCATTATCTAACATATCTTTAATGTTGATTAAGCAACAATTAAAAATAGGTTGAAGAAAATAATCCGAATCATGAAAATGTAAAACCCCGTTCTCATGAGCTTTAACAAGTCTATCTGGTAATAGACGTCTCATCGTTAAATCTCTTGATACTTCACCTGCAATTAAATCTCTTTGAGTGGATGCAATGACTGCATTTTTATTTGAATTTTCTTCAGCCACATCTTTATTTTGATTTTTAATCAGAGACAGAATTGTATCATCAGTCGTATTTGCTTTACGAATTTCTTGATGATTGTAACGATATACAATATACGCTTTTGCTAAATCATAGTACCCATGAGACATTAACTCTCTTTCAACCATATCCTGTATTTCTTCTACTGTTGCATGTTCTTTGCCTGATGTGGTAATATTTTGAACGATAGAGGAAACATCTTCATTAACAATTCGGTTACGGGGACTTACATCCTTATTTGCATTTAAAATAGCAATACGAATTTTTTCTGGTTCATAAGTTACATATTTGCCGTTTCTTTTTTGTACTTTAGTAATCATACACAAACGACCACCTTTCTTCTTTCTTAATTTCTTCACCTTTAATATGATTTTTTTCAGAAAAAATATCCATAACAAATTCCTCCTTTTTTTAATGATTATTTTATATTACATACCGTAAATAATTCTATTACTCTTTCAGATATATGCTTTTTTCTTGCTTCTTCAGGTGTCATAACAAATACACAACAACTACTTAATACGACATATTTACCAGGATAATTTTCATGTAAATATTTTCTTACCTTTTCGATAAACAACCCTTGTGCTTCGTCAATGTCATTGAGTGAGTATTCGTCCTCATATTCAGATTCATCAACGTATCTTCCAAAAGTCATTGCGCCATCTTCCATGTCTTGTAGAAACTGACTGTATTCTTCTTCTATAAATTCTTGCATACAAATTACTCCTTTCTAAAATGAAATAAAAAAATTCATCAAAACGTCAATAAATATTTCATTAATAATATGAGTTTTAATAAACTGAATGATTTTTTCCACCCGATGGAAAAAAATCAAAAAAGCAGCCATCTAATGCTCCCACGCATAAATGTGTGGGTTTTAAAAGAGAATAAATTTTCCATCTGATGGAAAATCTCACACAACAATTTTCCGCCTGATGGAATTTTCCAGCGGACGGAAAAAATATGTGAACTATTTTTCCCTCCTAAAAAAGGTAATGGACTTCTAGGAGCAAAGATTTCTATTTAAAAAGTGTTTTTACTTAACGATTAAGTAATCTATCGTATAGAATATTTTCCATCGGATGGAAAAATAAAAAGGCTGTATACAAAAAAATATCATTTTCCACAAATGAGGAAAAAATGAATAGATGTTGTATTTTGGCTATTATCATAAGTTTTTTGTTTTATCACTAACGTTGGGAAATTTGTACCAGTTTATACTACAAATTTCCTATACTGTGGTTCTGTTTGCACTCTCATTATTATTTCCATCGGATGGAAATTTATATTTCTGATGTTCCCACACATAAATGCGTGAGGTTCTTAGATTATATATGGAGTCACCCACCCCTATAGAACGGGATATAGCCGTAACTTTCAGAATTTACTGTTTTTTGAATGTCTCAGATAGTTCCATACT
Source organism: Candidatus Xenobia bacterium (assembly GCA_045114665.1). Lineage (GTDB taxonomy): Bacteria > Vulcanimicrobiota > CADAWZ01 > CADAWZ01 > CADAWZ01 > CADAWZ01. The sequence continues at coordinate 3,529 of JBGUKW010000104.1, forward strand.
TCTCAAATGGAAGGATAAGATGAAGCTTAGTGCTAGTGATATATTAGATTTTTTCCATCGGATGGAAAATCTCACACAATAGTTTTCCACCTGATGGAATTTTTCAGCGGACGGAAAAAATATATGTAAACTATTTCCCTCCTTAAAAAAGGTAATGGACTTCTAGGAGCAAAGGTTTCTATTTAAGAAGTGTTTTTACTTAACGATTAAGTAATCTACCGTATAGAATATTTTCCATCGGATGGAAAAATAAAAAGGCTGTATACAAAAAAATTATCATTTTCCCCAAATGAGGAAAAAATGAATAGATGTTGTGTTTTTGCTATTATCATAAGTTTTTTGTTTTATCACTAACGTTGGAGAATTTGTACCAGTTTATACTACAAACTTCCTATACTGTGGTTCTGTTTGCACTCTCATCATTATTTCCATCGGATGGAAAATCTCACACAACAGTTTTCCGCCTGATGGAATTTTCCAGCGGACGGAAAAAATATATGTGAACTATTTTCCTCCTAAAAAAGGTAATGGACTTCTAGGAGGAAAGGTTTCTATTTAAAAAGTGTTTTTACTTAACGATTAAGTAATACTTATTTTTACGAGAGTTGCCACTTCATTTTTACCGTATAGAATAATATTCATTTACATTTTCACTCCAGTAAGAGGAGTTGGTTTTACGCGGTATATTTATAAGTTTTCCATCGGATGGAAAAATAAAAAGCTATGTGCAAAAAATTTTATTTTTTTCCAATTGAAGGAAAAACAGACAGATATTGTGTCCTTACTATTGTCACAAGTTTTTTTGTTTTGTTACTAACATTGAGAAATTTGTACCAACATTTATATTACAAAATTTTCTATGCCGCAATTCTGTTTGCGTTCTCTTCATCCTAAGTGAAAAAGAACATTTTCCATCTGATGGAAATTTATAGTTTTGGTCATTCTTCATCTAATGAAAATGAAGTAAACAATTATTTTTCAATTAGGTAAATTTTACTTAAACACAGCTTACTTATTAGCTAAATTTTGTTTAACTTTTTATATCAAATTATCTGTTGTGCCGTTTACATTGTATTAAAAAAAATGTTATAATCATGATAGAAAAAAAATAAAAAAGGAGAACAAGCATGTACGAAGAACTTATAAGAGAACGTGATAAAAATGGATGGGATAATAAAGACTGGGCCAGAGCAACCGGCTTCAATCAAGCGGTTTTAGAAGCAATAGAAGAAGGAGATTTGGATTTAAGCGAGGAACAGCAAGAAATCATATTGAGCGAAACAAAAAAGTGGGCTGGGAGAAAAACGAATCTATTAAGATTTGTATCCCCTGTTGTTGTGGCTGTATCTACTCAAAAGGGAGGAATAGGAAAAACCACTATTGCCACAAACCTTGCTTACGAGTTGTCGGCAATGGGATATAATGTGCTTCTCGTAGATACAGATAGTCAAATGGATTCTACAAAAACTTTTATTGAAGAAGACAATATCGAAAAGACATTAAATTATAATTTTTATGAATGCGTTACTTCTCGTTCTGACCTAACAGAAGCGATATTTTCAACAAAGTATGAAAGATTGGATATTGTCCCAGCAAACATAAAATTAAGTAAAGTGGAAACTTTCATCTCTGCCATGTCTTTTAAAGAGCAAATCGTTTCCGATTGTTTAAAGAATATCATGAAAAAAAATTATTATGATTTTATAATTTTTGATACTGATAAAAATATTGGGCAACTAAATACAACAATCCTTAATGCAAGCAGGTATCTGTTAATGGTGTCTGAATGTGCATCATACAGCATTGATGGATTAGAAACAATGAAACAACAGTATCTTCTTGTAAAAGAAAAAACAAATCCGGAACTTGAAATAATAGGTGTAGTTTTAAATAAAGTTAATATGAGAAAAGAAATTGTAAAAAAATCAAAGGATATCATCAATGAAATGTTTCCCAATGGATGTTTTAAAAATATCATTAAAAATGATGCTACAATTGAAAAGGCGCAATGGAATAATACATCGATTTCAGATTATCAAAAATCGTCCAATGCAGCAAAACAGTTTCGTTCTTTTACGAGAGAATTTTTAGAACGAGTTGAAGAAACATATTGTTATTTTTAATTTTCCACTAAATGGAATTATTTTTTCCGACAGATGGAAAATAGTGATTAGGAGGAAACATTAATGGCAAAATTAAAAGATAAAAGAATAAACAGCATCAATGCATTAGGAAAAAGGTCCCTTAATGATTTAAGAGAAGTTTCTAAAAATGTTGGCGACTCAAGTACACAAATAGAGAAAAAAACGGATATTCTACAAAAAGAAATGCAAGAAATACAGACAAAAAAAGAACAAGATTTATTGTCAACTATAAGTAAAGAACATAAAAAATTAGAATATTCTGATTTTTGGAGAGACAGACCAATAACGGAGATACCAATCAGTTTATTGGATAATGCACCTCATGACTGGAATATATTTCCGCCTTTATCAGAAACAAAAATGTTATATCTAAAAATGAGCATTGAAAATTCAGGATTGTTTGACCCAATTATAGTGAAAGAAAAAGAAAATGGACGTTACATGATTATTTCAGGGCATAATAGAGTACAAGCTCATAGAGAGTTGCTAGAAGAGTATAATGATGATAAATATACAAATATACGGGCAATCGTGTATAAAAAAGAGGAATTAGATGATAAAAAAGCAAAAGAAATGATTATTGATACCAATTTTATACAAAGGGGAGATTTTAATTCAACTTTAAGAACTAAAATTTTGCAAGCAAGAAGTGAAATCTATCAAACACAAAAAGACAAAAAGTCAAGAAATATTAAAGAGTTAGCCGAATCCTTTGGAATAAAAAAATCAGCTATTTATGATGATTTTGCAATTATTGAAAAACTGCATCCACAATATAAGGAACAATTTTTTAAAAACAAAATGAGTAGAAGAGTAGCTTTAAAATTAGCGCAATTTTCTATAGAAACACAGCAATGGATAATTGATACTTTACCACCGGCAAGAGATGATAATACAAAGCTTTTAAAGAAAAACATGACAAGAGAGCAGATAGAAAAAATATTTCTAACAGATAATAGTAAGAAAAGAACTGTAAAAGTTCAGATTCCGGATGAACGATATGATGAATTCTTAAAAATGTATCATAACTTTTTAGAAAAAGAAGAAAATCAATAAAAATATGTTTTGTAAACATACCACGTAAACCCTACACATTTAGGTGGGGGAACAGCAGATTAAATAATGATGAAGAAAAAGACCCGTTTTCAATACAGGTCTTTTTCTATACTAAATTTAATCAAGGATTTGTGATACGACCATTTCAGGTTGAATATTTTTTTTATAAGCTGTGTCTAAACAAACCTCCTTTTTTCCTTTTTTTGTGTACACTAATAAATCTTCTGTATGCTGTTCATTATACTGAACAGTCGTCTCTACGGATTTTTCTTTCAAACGAGAAAGAACTTCTTTTTTAAATAAAAAATAATTGTTCATATCGGTTTCCTCCTTATTAAAATATCAATAAACATTTACATCTTTAATATGAGTTTTTTGCTCCAACTTTGAAATAGAAAAAAAGGTTATTCATTGTATTGTTTCTGATATGTAAGAACTTCAGGGGCTGGGTTCTTAATAAAATTAATAAACCGTCTATCCTGTTTTACAGCTTCTAGCTGTGTCTCAGGAGTTGGATTTTCAATGAAATTAATAGCCAGCCCATCCTGTTTCACAGCTTCCAGTTGCATTTCAAATGTTGGATTCTCAATAAATTGAATAGAACGCCCATACTGTTTCACAGCCTCCAATTGTACCTCA
>JBGUKW010000105.1:0-3882 GCA_045114665.1 Candidatus Xenobia bacterium
TTGTATTCCAAAGTCTGAGAATGATGCACGATTACAAGCTAAACTTGACAGTAAGAACCCCACGGGCTTGCCCGTGGGAGTAGTCAGGTAAATGTAGGCGAAAATACATTTGTTCGTATTGCCAAGAAAACAATGATTTTTCCTCTTGTTTTGCTGTTGATATTGGGTTGTATCATACTTTTTTGGTTAAAAAGTGGGTCTCCGGGTGTGAAACCTGTCGATAAGGTTGGCAGCGTCCAGTCAACTGTGACTCCAAGCGGTAATAGCAAGGCAGGGGTCGGAGAAATTGAATTTCCCGGCGATTTATATTTTGTAGATACTGTGACCACTAAAAACAATATTGTACCTTTAGGCAATCCAAAAACTAATGATGTATATTTTAAATATATCATTAAAGAAAAAGGTAGTAAAAAAGTTTTATTTACAAGTAAATTAGTAAAACCGGGAACTGCTTTTCAATGGGATGCATACAAAACATTAGGAAAAGGTACTCATCATTTAGACGTAAGTATTCAAACTTTTGATGTTAAAAAGTATTTTAGTTGTGTAGGCGCGACGCAGGATGATATTACGATTGTTGTAAAATAAATGTGAGGGCAATATTTTTCAGTTAAAATGATGAAAAAGAAAGGGTTTATGCTCTTTCTTTTTTTTGACCTAAATTGTTAAATACTTCAATTAAAACTCATATTAGTAGTGTAATTTTTATTGATAATTACCTTTTTTTAGTTTTTTCGATAAAAAATGCTTTTTTTAAAGAAAAAAACTCATATTAAAGGTGAAAAGTGAGTGATTTTTAGAAGGGATGGATTAACATGGAAATTTTTGAAGCAGAAAAATATTCAGATGAAAGATGGAATGAATTTTATGAAAAATTGCAAGAGACAGTGAAAAAACCAACAAGGAAGCCTCTTCGTGCTTACGCAAAAACAAAAGATTCTATTTACGATACTTCGTGGGGATGTTTCGTTAATTATGTAAACGATGCTTATAAAGAACTGAGGGCAGGTCGTTCTTATTTTATTTATAGTGTTGCTCACATAAAAGAATTGGTTAAAATCTTTGGCCGAGATTTGGTGTGTAGAAAACATTCAGATTATTGGGAAGTGTGGCTGATAAGAAAAACAATCTGATGTTTCCTGTATGGGGATTCTAAAAAAAGAAAGGAAGATTAATATGAAAATAAGTATGTTAAATAATTTAATGAAAGGAGGATGTAGTGAATGGTATTATCTTATGTTAAGAAAATAATAACACTTTTAGACATACGCTAGATACCGTTTACTGCTAAAAATAATACGTGGATGAAAAAAAATTTAGAGAAAAATTTTTAGAAAAGAGAGAGAAACAGGATAGGCATATTTCTCCTATTACCTATAACATGATGCATAAACAGCACATTGCTTTTTTAAAAAAGAAAAAAGAAGATGAGCTGTTAATGATTCCCGTTGAAGAAATGGCAGAATTGACACAGCATTTGTCAAAAATAATGCGAAAAAAAGAACCTTTAAAAAATAATCTCCCCCTTTTGGAGGAGATGGCAGACGTTCAAATATGTTTAGATAATTTAAAGCATTATTGTGAAATTTCGGATGATGATTTTGCCTATGCAGTGGACATTAAAATGGAAAGGAATGCGGAGAGAATCAAAAAAACAGAAAAAGACCTGAAATAAGGTCTTTTTTTTAAAATTAAAACAACAGATAAAAACTCATATTAAAAATGTAATGTTTATTGACTTTTTAAAAAAGGAGGCTTTTTTATGGAAAAAGCATACAAACTGTTTCGAAAAAAAGGAAACAAACTGTATCCGTTGTTTGTATTGGCGACAAAAGAAACCCCGATGCATACATGGATACCGGCAGAAAGTGGTGTTTTAACAACTTCCGGAAAAGTAAAAAGCAAATTGGGTAATCTATGTTACCGCCCCGGATGGCATTTAAATGATTCATGCCCTTATGTACAACATATTGGTATAAAAGGACCTTCCGGGAAAATTGAGTACATGAATCCAGACTACGTTTGGTGTGAAGTGTCTTATTCAGACGCTATCAATTATCAAAAAAAGGCAAATGAAAAAGGCAGAAATAAAAATGGACAAATCATTAAAAAAAATGCCTACTTAAAAGAAATCCCAGTAAATGGTTTTTACCGCTATAAGACAAACCCTCAGATGTTTGGGGAATGGATTATTGCAGGGGCAATCCGGATAGAACGTATTCTTTCCGATGAAGAAGTGGTGGAATTATGTAAACCGTATGGTTTAGTGCCTATGCCTAGGTATAAAAAAGTAAGTTAATTAAGAAATTAAGAAAGGTGGAAGATTATTATGAGTGAAACAAAAAAAATTTTAGATGCTATTGATACTGTTTGCCTTAATTGCGTAGAGACTACGAAAGATGATTCTATAGAAATTGATGAAATTTGTGAAAAATGTCCGGTTAGACAATTGGCTATTTCACAACTTGATAAAGAGAAAAATATTAAAAAAATCATGGATAAGAAAGAATGTGGGTACAAAACAATGACAAATCAAGATGCTAAGCAAATAATACAGAATTTTCCCAACTGGAACATGGATGACCAATGGCTTGACAATGCAGAAATGGAAGAGTTAATAAAAGTTCTAAACAATGCATTAGAAAAGTGCTGATATAAAGAAAAATATACGGCACCGATGAAAACATTTGCAGTACAGAACCGTATAGGGATGCAAATGAAAAATGATATAGAAAGATAATGGATTTAATGTAAAAAAAAGGAGGAATTATTATGAGTTGGGCTGGTTATGAAGGAGATTTTGATGAAAATTTTACAAGAAATCAAATTATAAATGAGGTGGAAGAAATATTAGAACAAGAATGCCCTTATACTATGACACCTCACCATCAGTCTTGGAAGTTTTTTGAAGAAATTCTTGCTTCGAGAGAAGATGCGGAAGAATTTTTGCAATCAAAAAACTTATGGAGAAAGAAAAATCGAGCGGTCAGATACTGTTTGCCCGCTGAGAAAACAAAAAAACAGAAAACTTTGGAAACCAGACTGGAAAAAATGGTAGTTGACAGAGAAAACTACAAAGAAACACATCATCCAAGAAATTTTAAAGCCGAATTTATTGGCTGTTCAACTTGTAAGTCTAAAATTGCAAAAAAATATTTAAAGGGATACTCCCATTCCTGTCCAGTCTGCAAAGGTGAACTTTGGTCACAGACTACACAGGACAAAGTGAAATGGTATACCAAAAAAATTGTGGATTTGCAAGAACAGATTAAACAGGAAGAAAAAAAATCAGCTGAAAAAAGCAAAAAATTGGCTTGGTATGTGGAAGCGGATTTATACGTTGGCTAATCATAAAAAAAAATTTTTGATTTACCTATAATTATTCAATAGGAAGGAGCAAAAAATATGGCAGAACATATTATTGATAGATAATACATTAAAGGCATTAGGTAGCATCAACACATTATTATAAATATACTGCGCAAAACCCACGCATTTATGCGTGGGAGCATCAGATGAACAATGTTACGGAAATTGAAAGGTGAACTGATAAAAAAGAGGGCATTTTAGTGTCCTCTTTATTCTTTTTGAAAAAATTCATATTAAAGATGCAAACATTGATTGATATTTTTAGAAAGGTGGAGTTTTTTATGGTAAGGGGATACAAAGCGTTAAATTTTAATATGAAAGCTATCTTTGGAGATGGTATGCACTATGAGATTGGAAAATGGTATGAGATGGATGGGAAAATCGAACTATATAAAAAAGGTTTTCATTTCTGTAGAAAACTAGAAGACATGCAGAGGTGTTATGAATTATTCTACTCCCGTTTATTTGAAGTTGAAGCGGATGGAGAAATCATAGAAGCAAGTGATACTACTA